>NZ_JBYCCT010000070.1:0-88026 GCF_057473865.1 Coleofasciculus sp. H7-1 | reverse complement strand
AGCTTGATAATCATCTATAAATTGTCTCTTACATCTGACACAGATATAATTCTGTTTGCCTTTTTTCTGACCATTTTTATTAATATGAGTTGACTGACATTCAGGGCATTGCATAATATTGCATCTTAATGAGTGTTTTTTTTGGCGCTCGCACGCTCGCTCGCTTTATCATACCCTAATTCAGCAACGCCGCAGCGTTTAGATACGACTTGGCTGGTGAAAAGGTATTCTATCGCAGAAGTTCAGTCGGCTCTAAATGATGCAGGCTTTGAGAAAGTGAGTGTTGACAATACAGAATCCGAGTTGGCACCACCCGATGGGGCTGGCATAGTCTACTTTGTGTGTCGGAAATAATGATGATAACCAGATCGAATGATGCCTGGATAATCTTTCCTAAGTCAAAGACCCAGGCAAGTCTGCGCCTGTTCTGTTTTCCTTATGCAGGTGGGGGGGCAAATACCTTTCGCGCCTGGCACGAGCATCTACCTGTGAGTGTCGAAGTTTGTGCTATCGAACTCCCCGGACGAGGAAAGCGGATTTGGGAAGCGCCATTTACTCAGGCTTTACCTCTGGTGCAGGCGATCGCTTGCGCCCTTTTGCCATACTTAGACAAGCCATTTGCTTTCTTCGGTCACAGCATGGGCGCACTCGTCAGCTTCGAGGTGGCTCGTCTACTCCGCAGAGAGTATGGAATAAGTCCAGCCCATCTGTTTGTATCCGGTCGCAGCGCCCCTCAAATCCCGCTAAAAGAGCCACCTATCCACGCCCTGCCAGAACCCGCTTTTATCGAGGAATTGCGTCGTCTTAACGGGACTCCCGAAGCGGTGCTAGAGAATGTCGAACTGATGGAACTGCTTCTCCCCATCCTGCGGGCAGATTTTGCCGTTCTCGAAACTTATGTTTATGCTACCGAGCCGCCGCTTCAGTGTCCCATCGCTGCTTTTGGTGGTTTGCAGGATGTCAAAGTCAGCGTTGAGCGTCTTGAGGCTTGGCGACAGCAGACAAGCGCTGACTTCTCGCTGCAAATGCTTCCCGGCGACCATTTCTTTGTGCAATCAGCTCAACCCCTGCTGCTTCAATTTCTTTCTAGAGAACTGGACTCAATCAGCAGAGGGGTTGGAAAGTAGGGGTAACGCCTCCTTTCCAGCCGCAGTTTGCGGTCTAGCGTCCAACCTTTGAAACGCTCCGCCTCAAATGATAGAAACGGCGAAAACAGCTTAATTACACTATCCCTCCGACGCATGACTTCAGGGAAGTGCATAAAAAATTGACAGCCAACCTATCAATCAAGTGAAAGCGCTTTTAACCAAAACGCCTAACCCAATCTGAGGAGCAACATCCCATGAAAGTCACGCGCCCTACAAAAGATGCCAAGAACTTTCCTTTTAACGGCAAGCGTTTGTCCTTGTCCCTCGTCGTTCTCGTCGGGAGCTTGGCGAATTTTTATGCTCCCATCAGCCGGATAGCTGTAGCTCAGAAGCCAATCGGAACCGGAGCTAGCCGAGTCGTCAGTGCTGATGAAGCCCGATACATCGAGTTGAGCCAGCAAGCTGAGGAAACAGACCATCAAGAAGCTAATCGTTTGCAGCCAACCAGCGCTGGCGTGTCAGGGCAAACTCAACAACAATCCGGTCGCATCGTCTCTAGCGGCAAAGCTTTTGACCCCACAAAGATGGAAAGCTACTTGAAACAAGAACTCACCAAAGAAGGAGCCGTTGGTTTTTCCTACGCCATTGTGCAGTCGGGACAGCTAGTAAAATCAGGCGCTCAAGGCTGGGCGCGGGCATCTTGGGAAGGTAAGCCATTAAACCCAGATCCCAATGCTCAAAAGCAGCCAAGCGTAATGCTAACTGCCACAAAAAGAATGACTGTTGCGAGTATTTCCAAGCCGATTACAGCCGTAGCGGTGATGAAATTAGTTGAACAGAAGAAGCTCTCGCTGGATGACAAATTTTATCCACTGATCAAAAATAAATTTCCTCTAGCTGGCAAAGGTGTTGAAAATGTCACCATTCGGCAACTTTTGACTCATACCAGTGGTTTGAAAGCAGGAGTTGGTTGCTCCAACTTGCCTGGTTTGCTGTCACAGGGAACATCAGGAAACAGTTATAACTACGAAAACTCTAATTTCTGTCTGTTGCGAGAAGTCATTGAGAAGGTTTCTGGTCAGAATTATGTGAACTACGTTCAGTCGGAAATTCTGAGCAAGATGACAATTGGTGATATGTCTTGCCAGCCGGATGTCAATAACCCCACGCTTTACTACAACACCAGCAAAACGTTAGGGAAGTTATGGGGAGACTATAGTGACACTTGTAGCGCCTATGGCTGGTATGCATCCGCCACAGACCTGGCAAAATTTCTCGCTTACATCCGTTACCACAAAGTCCTTTCAAAACCTACCACCGACCAAATGTTGAGCGAGGGATTAGGCTGGAAAAAAACCATAGGGACGCGAGGAACATACTACCAGCATGGCGGCGATTGGATCGCTTCTGAGAACAAAGGATTTACGGGTGTAATCATGCATTTTCCAGACAATATCGATGCTGTAGTCTTGGTGAACACACGAGGCGACTTCAACAAGACAACCTTACTGAAGAATGCCTATGAGGCGGCATTCAAGTAACTCAGAATACCTTGCGCTCATCCAAATGAGCAACGATATCCTGACGCGATCGCCATACCGGACGCAACTGATTACGGGCGGATAGCTGTAACTGATCGCTATTATGGGGCGATCGCGGTTGAGTTGCATTACCGTAGCTGATGAGTGCCATCGCCTTGACTGGGTTAGAAAACTCGACCGCAGCTATGTAGGAATCGCCCCCGACCGCTTGAAAGCGTCCATCTTTCGTCGGGGCGAAATTGAGAACGCGGAAGATGCCAAGGTCTCCGGAGCCACCATTGGCAGGCAGATCCACACCCTCAGAACGCAGCCGGAAAACTTCACCCCAGGCTACATCTAGGTCTTTATAAGCCGCCTCCACCTTTGCTGCTGCGGTAGAAAGCACCTTAACTGCGCTTTGCGGATCTGCCAAACCGTCGGGTGTGGTGCGCGGGGAATTCTCGTTCCAAGGGGTGCGAAATGCATCCTCAAAGTCCATCTCTTCCGCCCAGAAGGAAAAGAGTATCGCACCCCGGCTATCTGCATCCGCATTCCGATCCCAAGCTTGCAGGACATCAGCGGCTCGAAGCGCTAATTTATCTCCATACTGTCGTGCAGCCGGAATCAAGTCATCTAGGAGACGATCTGCCAGTTCCATGCGTGTCGAGTGCTTGTACTGAACCATTTCCTCGAAAGAAATCTGTTTATCCTCATCGAGCATTCTCGCAGAGCGTTGCGCTCGAAAATGCATGAAATGCGGTGCCATGTAGGGCGGGAAATCTGCTGGATTTAGCGCCACTGGGAAAGTCGTTGTCCAGGGTGGATCGTTGGTATTTTGTAACCAGCCGCTGGGTGGGTCAATTACGCGCGGTAAATCGCTGTAAGGATGAGTTTTCGTCCACAAGGTTGTAGAGGTGTCGCCAGGAATTATGCCTTCCCAGTATTCAAAGTCTCCAGATGTGCGAATTGGCACCTGACCGTTAAATAGGTGCATGATGTGCCCCTCGCGGTCTGCATACATCACGGTAAACATCGGAATCTGCAAGCGCTTCAGGGCAGCCTCAAATTCAGGCAGTTTGGTGGCACGCGCCATCGAGTACCATTGCTCTAACGCTCCGGGCTGCTCAAGCCCCACAACCCGCAATGCCAGGGCTTTTCCATCCTTATCTGCGACAACCGGCCCGTGAAGGGAACGTTGTACGATAAGTGATTCTGAGCGCAGATTGCCGTTATTTTGCTTCACCTTCAAGATTTTCTTTTCTGTCTCAAAGGCTTGAACTTTACCGTCGAAGTTGTAGCCGCCGTCTTTTAGTTGCAGTTCGTAGGCGTCCCACCCGTCATGGGTATTTACCGTGTGAGTCCAGCCGAGGTGATTGTTGAATGCGATCGCGAGTACCGGAAGTCCCACAAGTGTCGCCCCATAAGCGTCAATTCCGGGTGCGGTAATCTGGGCTTCGTACCAAACAAATAAATCTGACCAAGGTAGGTGGGGGTTTGCCAGTAGCATCGCGTTCCCGCTTGCAGAATGCTTAGGCGCGATCGCCCAACCATTAGAACCCATCGATTTGTTGTTATTGGCAAGGCTTTTAACGATCTGCGGATTTACAATAAATGTAAAATTCATCACCCGCTGTTCGTGAGCCAGAATATCCACTGGCTGGACTGGCAGCACCACCTTAACTTCATCATCAATCAGATCGGGATGTTCCTTCGCATAGGCATTGATTCCAGCGGCAAAGGCATCTAGATAACTGCGGAAAGCGGGACTCTGCGCTTCATACCACTCGCTGGCACGTTCGGGAATTCCCATTGTTTGTACCCATCGATCGGAGTTTAGGTACTCCTCTCCCCAGTATTGGGCACTTTGTCCCCGTGCCTGACCGTAGAGGCGCAACAGCAGGTTGCCATGACTTTGCATCTGCGCCCAGCCAAAGGCGCGAAATGCACTTCCTGCATCCTTGCCGTAGATATGCGGTACGCCGTAGGTGTCCCAGAGGATTTCAGTCGAGGAAGCCGGGAAGCTGAGACTTTGGCTCCCTATAAATAAAGTAAAGATGAAACCTAATATTAACGGTAAAATTCGGAAGGATTTTCTTTTAAAATACCCGATTTGAGCGCGCATACTACCCTTTTAAAACTGATTAATGAAAGGCAAATGATCTCTAATAAAAAACTACTGCACTAAAGTATTAAACATGACATTCTTGGCTAGTTTATAAGGAGGTGGGATTAATTATTGGTAGTAGTGGTTAGCGATAGCGTAACCCATGCAGGTGTTGGGTAACATACGTCAACCCAACCTACGAAATCTAATAAAAAACTACTGCACTAAAGTATTAAACATGACATTTTTGGCTAGTTTATAAGGAGGTGGGATTAATTATTGGTAGTAGTGGTTAGCGATAGCGTAACCCATGCAGGTGTTGGGTAACATACGTCAACCCAACCTACGAAATCTAAAGTTTCAAGTAGAAAAGCGATCGCCCTTCAAGGCAACCTCTTGGCTTATCTTCAGTTTCCGCCCCACAGGAATACACATCGGTGTCCCGGCTACAGGATCTTCCACAATGCGACAACCCAGCCCAAATACTTCGCGCACCATTGCTTCTGTCATTACCTGCATCGGGGTTCCGTGGGCATAAACGCAACCTTCTTTCACCGCTACTAGATAATCTGCATAGCGACAAGCCTGGTTCAAATCGTGCAACACCATCACCAGCGTTCGTCCTTGCGTCTGATTCAACTCCAAAAGCAAATCCAACACCTCGATTTGGTGCGCCAAATCTAAGAAAGTTGTGGGTTCATCTAAGAGTAAAATTTCTGTATCCTGAGCCAGCGCCATTGCAATCCAAGCGCGTTGTCGCTGTCCACCCGAAAGAGTATCTAGCGATCGCTCTGCCAATTCTGTCATCCCAGTTGTCGCCAACGCTAACGCGACCAACCGCTCATCTTCTTTTGACCACTGCTGCAACCAGTTCTGATAAGGATAACGCCCCAGCGCCACTAAATCTCGCACGGTTAACCCTTCCGGTGCCACTGGCCCTTGGGGAAGAATTCCCAGTTGCTTAGCGACCTCTTTTGTGGATAACTTGAACAAATCAGCCGCATCCAGATAAACCGTCCCGTTACGTGGCTTCAGCAATCTGGCTAAACCCCGCAGCAGTGTAGACTTACCGCAGCCGTTGGCACCCACTAAAGCCGTTATTTTCCCTTCGGGAATCGCTAAATCAAGGTTTTTGATAATTGGCACACCATCATAAGCCAAGGTGAGCCTGCGGGTGGAGAGTCGGTTCATCTTTGGGTTCATTGTTTGCGATTTTGCACCAACAGATAGATAAAATAAGGAGCGCCAATCACGGCTGTAATCACACCACAGGGAAGTTCAGTGGGAGCAAATAGCGATCGCCCTAGCAAATCAGCAACCACTACCATCATTGCCCCAATCGTTGCCGAGACAGGAATTAACCCCTCATGAGTTGAACCCACCAATTGACGAGCGATGTGCGGTGCCATTAACCCAACAAAACTAATCGTACCAGCCGTCGCCACTGCCGCACCCGTCAACGCGGTAGCGATCGCGAGTAACCAGCCGCGTTCCCATTCCACCGGGCTACCCAGCCCTTTGGCAACATCATCTCCCAAATTCAAAGCATTCAGCTGTCGCGCTTTCCCCAAAGCCAATGGCACCAACACCGCCAACCAGGGTGCAACAGACCATACCTCCTCCCAACTGCGACCGTAGACACTCCCCGCCAACCACACCAACGCCTGACTCACACGATTAATCTCACCGAATGTCACGATCAAGCTAGTCAAAGCGCCGATGACTGCGGCAATCCCGACACCAATCAAAATCAGGCGAACCGGAGAACTCCCCTTATCCCATGCCAAAAAGTAAATCAGGAAAGCTACAGCCAATGCTCCCCCAAAGGCAGACACCGGCAAGGCTGCAATCGGGACACTGGGAAACAAAACAATCAGACTAACAGCCGCCAGACTCGCACCCGCGTTAATCCCGATGATGCCTGGGTCAGCTAGGGGATTGCGGGTAATGCCTTGCAAGATCGTACCGGAAACCGCCAATGCCACTCCCACAAGCGCCGCGACTAAGGTTCTAGGCAGTCGCAGTGTATTGATAATGAAGGGATAGTCAGCGTTTCCTGTTTCCAGTCCTAGTAAGGTTTTGATGACCGATAGGATGGGAATCGGATATTCCCCGTAAGAAACACTGACAACCATCGCCGCCAGGGTAACGAAGAGCAGGATACTCAAGATAGTCGGGATACGCCGCTCGATCCGGAAGGATACCGGAAGCGCCCTAGAACGAACTACCAACCAGCTTTTGTTCATTTTTTCACCTTGAAGCGGGCAAGATAAACGAACAAGGGCGCACCCACGAAAGCAGTCATGACTCCGACTGGGAGTTCTTGCGGCTTAATCAGCAATCTGGCACCGATATCCGCTGCTAATAGTAAAATGGCTCCAAAAACCGCAGAATACGGCATAATCCAACGGTAATCGACGCCAACGAGCAAGCGGACAATGTGGGGAACGACTAAACCAATAAATCCAATCGGGCCAGCGGCGGCAACGGCACTGCCTGCCAGTAATATGACACTAAAAGCAGCGGCAACTTTTACCCATGCGGTTCGTTGACCTAAGCCTTTGGCGACATCTTCACCGAGATTCAAGGTGGTGATTTGTTTGCCGAGGGCGAAGGCAACGAAAAGTCCGAGGGTGATGTAGGGCAGCACTTGCCAGACAATCGTGAAGTCACGACCCGCAATCGATCCAGCCATCCAAAAGCGGATTTCGTCAAGCGTGCGTTGGCTAAGAATCAGGATGCCGGTTGTCAGTGAAGACAGGAAGGTGCTGATAGCTGCACCGGCGATGGTGAGGTTGAGTGGGGTGAGTCCACCACGACCTAAGGAACCGAGGAAATAGACAAGGATGGCAGCCGCACCGGCACCCAGAAAGGCATACCAAGCATAGAGACTCGGATCGGGTGTGCCGAAAGCAAATACGGCGATGACAACTGCCATTGCGGCACCTGCATTGATTCCCAGGATTCCGGGGTCAGCCAAGGGGTTGCGGGTGATGCCTTGCATAATCGCACCAGCGATCGCCATTGCAGCACCGACCAAGATAGCGATGAGCGATCGCGGTAGCCTGATCGTCAGAATAATCAGGTGATCCGCAGACCCATCAAATGCTGTCAGCGCTGCATAAATGGTGCTTGCGGAAATGTCGGCTGCACCATAGCCAATACTTACCCCCAGGCAAATTAGGAGAATCAGGAGGCTCAGAACTAAGCCGACAAGCAGAGAGGGTCGTGGCTGTATAAATCCTAAGACTTCCCCGATTAACCGATTTTTCACTATTTTCTGGATTGGTGCCAACTCTATCGATGCCTTCTACCTTGTGTTTATTGCTACAATTACAGCCCTAAATATACTGCCGTAACCGTCAAGCGCCTCGGAAGAACGATGACAAATCTTCGCCGCTCAACCATGAAACTAGAAATTACTTTAGACTTATTGCGATTATTTATCAATAGTTTTGCAAAAATTATCCTTGAATTGCCAGCAATACGAGGACTCTACGTTTCTACAACGGTAAACCCCAGATTCCGCAGGTTGCCTGGTGAGTCAAAGTAGCAGTCTGACAAAACACGAAAACATCACCGGAGCGGAATATCCCTGCATCACTTGCCTAGAACTAAGGCGAGTTGAGAAAAATAAGATGGCTGATTGATACTGAAGATACCAGAGTGCGATCGCCCATGAAAAAGCTAATCAACAACTCCGAGAGATGTTAGTTTACTTTTTTTGCAGAAAAACTAAACTTAGCAGTTGGCAAAGCTTTAAATGAATGTAAATCCCTAACTCTTGGTCTACTCAGCTCAAAGTATAATAAAGCAGTTCCAGAAAAAAGATAAAATACCACATTCTCAAAAAATATACCGTTAAAATATTTGTTAAAGCTAAGAACTAGATATGCTAGTTGAAACTGTTACACTTCAAATTCCAGAAATACTCTATCAGCGCTTGGTCAATACTGCTCGTGCAACTCAGCGCCCTCTTGAAGAAGTCATACTCCATGCTTTACAAACAGGTAGCCCTCCGGAATGGGATGATGTGCCAGAGGAGTTTCAAGCTGACCTTGCTGCTTTAGACAAACTGGATGAGAATACGCTATGGCAAATTGCCAATAGCGGCAAAACATCAGCAGAGATGGAGCGATACAATACCCTACTTGAGGGCAATTCTAGCGGTACATTGACAGAGGCGGAACGCTTAGAACTGATGGCACTGCGGCATGAAGCTGACCTTTTCATGTTAAAAAAAACTCAGGCAGCAGTATTACTCCGGTGGCGGGGACATCGCGTGCCAACCCCTTAAAATATCGTGTCTGCATACATACCTGAAAGTTTACGACATCAAATTGCCGAAACCGACCGTAGGCGTTGCTGCTATTGCTTGACAAGTGAAACTAATAGTGGAATTCCCATGACGCACGATCATATTCTGCCCGTTTCTAAAGGTGGGGAGACAAGCTTTGAGAATATTTGTTTAGCTTGTCGTTCCTGCAATGAATTCAAAGGTGATGCAACTGAGGCGATAGATCCTTTGACAGGTGAAACTGTGCCCCTTTTCAACCCACGCACGCAAATATGGTCTGACCATTTTGCCTGGAGTTCTGACAGCGCCAGGGTTGAAGGTCTTATTGTGATTGGTCGGGCTACAATTGTGCGTTTGCGAATGAATAACACAGTTATCATTGCCGCTAGGAGGCGTTGGGCAGTTAGTGGTTGGCATCCTCCGACTGGCTAATCTCGAACAAAAGCTAATTTAATAAGCTTAAAAAAAACGACATGAAAAAAATCATCAACAACTCCGATAATGTAGTGCGCGAAAGCCTGGAAGGAATGGCAGAACTCGCGCACTCAGAGGGCATTCAGGTACTCAATATCTTGATTGATGATGATGTCGTCAAAGATAGCCGTTATACTCAAGGGCGTTGGGGTGTCGGTACGACGGTACTCGCTGAAAAAATCTGCGGTGCTGCTGCCCAACAAGGTTACGATCTCAAGCAGGTTGCCAACCTCTGTCGCCAAGTTAAATGATTCTCATTAGCCAATAGTTATTCGTTAATCGTCAGTTGCCATCCATTATTAATCGCCGCCAGTTTCTTAAAACCGTTGTGCTTTCCGCGATCGCAACTGAATTGCCACAGATTGCGATCGCCAATCCATTTTTAAAAACCACCTTAAAACCACCCCGCCTCAAAGTCGGCGATACGGTGGGATTAATTAATCCCGCGAGTCCCATTGACCCGAAAGACATTGCACAAGTACAGCAAACCCTGGCAAGTTTGGGGTTAAAGGTGAAATTAGGGAAGCATCTTCTCGATCGTTATGGTTATTTGGCAGGAAGCGATCGCGATCGCGCATCTGATGTAAACGCCATGTTTGCCGATGCTGCTGTAAAAGCGATTGTTGCTGTGCGTGGCGGTTGGGGTTGCAATCGGATTTTGCCACTCTTGAATTATCCTCTCATCCAAGCTTCTCCCAAAATTCTCATCGGTTACAGCGATATTACTTCGCTGCTGTTAGCAATTTATGCCAAAAGTGGCGTTGTCACCTTTCATGGTCCCGTCGGCACATCCACTTGGAATCCGTTTACTGTAGATTATGTTAAACGCATTCTATTTAATGGGGAAGCCGTGACAATGCAAAATCCCCCGAATGCTGGCGTTAAAGTGGAAATGATTACTCCTGGAAAGGCTAGGGGAAAATTAGTCGGTGGCAATTTATCAGTGCTGGCGGCAATGGTGGGGTCATCTTATCTGCCAGATTGGAAACAAAGTATCTTATTTGTAGAAGAAATTGGGGAGGAAGTTTACCGGATAGACCGGATGCTGACTCAGCTAAAATTAGCTGGTATTCTAGACCAAATTTCTGGGTTTCTTTTTGGGCAATGTACCGATTGCCATCCCAAAGATAATCAGCCTTCCTTAACTTTATCGCAAGTATTGAGAGAACACATTCAACCTTTAAAAATTCCAGCTTGGTATGGTTCGCCAATCGGTCACATTAAAGATAAATTTACTTTGCCAGTCGGCGTGCAAGTAGAAATTGATGCCAATCAGAATACAATTCGGATGTTAGAATCGGCTGTTAAATGAGTCGTATTGGGTTCAGATTATTCAGTCCGCCACTGAAGTGGTAGCCTAATAGCTCAAGTCCACTTTAATCTAATGGCACTAACTTAAGCTTAACCTAACCCGCAGCTCCCTCCTGAAATAAATCGTTGAAATAGGTTTGAGCAGTAAAGCCGGAATTTATTTCAGGTATCTTAATACCAATTCACTATTTTGATGCCACATTTGCGTTCCCCCAACCTCCGCGAAGCGATCGCCGCTATAGCGAAGATAGCAAACGCTAACGCTAGTAAAAAGGGGGCAATAGACGTATTTGTGGCAGACATAAAGTGAAATGGTATAAGTCAGTGCCATTCCACCTTAATAGCCTTAAAATTATAAAATTAATTCCCAGTCCTATGCAAGAGGACTTTCGCTATTAGCCAGGAATTTAAATCCCTGGCGGGGGAAGAGGACTGATGCAAAATCTCAGTTAAAACTCAGGAATAGTTCTTACATTAAATTCGTTTTCACAAAATAAGAGCTATTAGCCAGAGGTTTAACCCCTTAGCGGGATGCAATTTTTGAATTACTTAGTAATAATAGAGAATAAAGCTAACTCACAACCCCTTTATCTACCAGGTAAATTATGGCAAGTGCAAATGACCGCAAGAAGCGAATTATGGAGCATTTATCCCGGAGTTCGGGGGAGTTTATCAAGGCATCTCCTCAAAACTCAGAGGAACGGAAGCAGCGAATTTCCGATCATGTTCGCCGCACCAAAGGTTAAAGCAATCTGAAAGCGATCGCCTGTGGCATCGCTTCACTTACCGCGCGTTATCTTAGTGCGATTTTTGGATAGTTTTTGGTACTGTAAATGGTTGATGTGACTATTTACACTACCAGAAACAATGGAATTATTTTACCAATATTTTATATAATAATTAAATAAATTCATCTAATATTAGAGTAATCTGTAATGCTTTCCTCATCTCCTAAAACGACGCTTCCCGTTTTATCCGAAGTAATTGATGGATTGCCTAACATTTCCGGATGGGAAAAAGAAGTTAGTGCTGTCGTCAACCAGGATAACCCTGTATTTTTACCTACCACGAATATTCGGTTAGAAGAAGTAACGGCTGGATTTGCGATCGCGCTTCATATGCACCAGCCTACCATCCCCGCTGGCGCAAATGGCGAAATCATCAGCAACCTGCAATATATGTTTGAGCATCCCTACGAAGGAGACAACCATAATGCAGGGCCATTTGCCTATTGTTATAGCCGCATGGCGGATTTTATTCCCGAACTGGTTGCTAATGGTTGTAATCCTCGCGTCATGTTAGATTTCTCCGGCAATCTCTTCTGGGGACTGCGGCAAATGGGACGAGGAGACATCTTAGAAAATCTCAAGCGCATCACCTGTAACCCCACTTACCAGCCTTATCTAGAATGGCTGGGGACGATGTGGAGTCATGCTGTCGTTCCTTCTACGCCGATTCCAGATATCAAGTTACATATTCAAGCATGGCAACATCATTTTGCTGCCATTTTTGGATGGGATGCACTGGCGCGAGTGAAGGGATTTTCTCCTCCTGAAATGCACCTTCCCAATCACCCAGATACGCTGTTTGAATTTGTAAAAGCGCTGAAAGAATGTGGATACCGTTGGGTACTGGTTCAAGAGCATTCTGTTGAAACTATAACTGGTCAATCTTTGCCATATAAGCATTTGCCTCACCGCCTGATTGCCCGAAATTCTCACGGCGAAACTATCAGTATTACGGCACTGATTAAGACTCAAGGTTCTGATACAAAATTAGTGGCGCAAATGCAGCCTTATTATGAAGCTAAAACCCTATCTCGGCAGCAATTAGGTAAAGTTTCAGTACCACCCATCGTTACCCAGATTGGAGATGGTGAAAATGGCGGCGTGATGATGAATGAATTTCCTAGCGCCTTCAACCAAGCCTGGTATCAAATGGCAAATCAAGGCGGAGGAAAAACAGGCGTTGTAGGAATGACAGGTACAGAATACTTGGAACTAATAGAAGCCGCAGGTTGCACGCCTGAAGATTATCCAACTTGTCAAGCAATTGGTCAACACCAAATTTGGGAGCGAGTAACCGCCGAAAATTGTACCCCAGAAGCGGTTGCCAATGCGATTGCACAATTGAAGCAGATTAATCCAAACTTTCACATGGATGGCGCTTCTTGGACGAATCACCTGAGTTGGGTGAAGGGATATGAAAATGTCTTGACTCCGATGAATAAACTCAGTGCTTTGTTTCACAATAAAATCGATCGATTGCTCCAAGGGGAAGCAGAATCAAGCCAGAGTTTTTCTGGGGAATCTGTTACCCAACAATCCAGCTATCGCGAGGCACTGATGAATAATCTTTTGCTTCAAACAAGCTGTTTTCGTTACTGGGGACAAGGAGTTTGGACTGACTATGCTCGTGAAATATACCGACGGGGTGAAACAATTCTTCGGGATACTTTCTAAGGCGAGAGTTTGTGCTGGCTGGTGCCAAGGTGGAGAGATCCTTTAACCCTCTTCAAAAGGCTACGGTGTACATACAGGTCGGCAGACCTCTCCCCAAACCCCTCTTTGATGTGGAGTTGCAGAATCAAGCCTCTAGCGATTAGTAGAGACAAGGGTTATCGCGTCTTTACCTGGGAGTCGGACTAGAATAGCACACGCAGGCGATCGCCCTCGACAAAAGCACTTGCCGTAAGCCAGATTTATAACATCATTCAGCAGCCATCATAAACTAATAAATTGAGCAATAATCAATCTGCTGGGCGCTCAATTCATGAGACAGGAAAGCAAGATGCAACGATTTCTAACCGTGGTAGTTTCTCTCACTGGGCTGGTTTCCTACGCAGTCGTAGCGGGGGTGCCAGAGGCGGCTAAGGCTCAGGATGCGGCTTGCTTCATGGTGGCACCGGGGGGCAGAACGATAGACTTGGGGAGTCTCTGCGGCACCGATTCGGCGAACAAACGAGTCTTTCAAGCCAGAATCAAACGTCGAGCCGGTGGCACACCCGTCATTGATGTAACGTTTAATGGCGGGCAGACTTTTGAGATGATTGTAGACACGGGGGCTAGCGGCACGATGATTACCCGCCAGATGGCATCAGCTTTGCGTGTGGTGCCGGTGAAGACTGTCAAGGCAGATACTGCGAGTGCGGTGGGAGTCGAGTTTCCCGTCGGCTATGTGCAATCGATTGGCGTGGATGGTGCTGTCGCCAACAAAGTGCTAGTTGCGATCGCTGGTCCAGAACAAGATATGGGATTGTTAGGACACGACTTCTTTGGCAATTACGATGTCACGATTAAACGCGATGTCGTCGAGTTCCACCGTCGCTAATGTTGGGCGGTGAGGCGGAATTTTGGGGGAGAATTGCTCTTTCGGCACGTTGATAGTAGCGATCGCTTAAAAATAGCTTATTCCCCCAACCCTACCAGGGAAGGGGGTTAGGGGGTTAGGTTTTGTATTTGAGTCAACCGAGAACCGCTATAAACAGCATTGACGAGTTGTCCAAACAAGGCGATCGCTTTTGGCAATTATCTAACATTTATACTATTTACACAGCAAGTCTTGAGACACTCGTATGGAACTCATCAAACGGACTACGCTTCTCTATCAAGCCGGGAGTTCAGATAAAGTCTACGAAGTCGATCTCTGCAAGATAGGTGAAAACCGCTATCTAGTCAACTTCCGCTATGGACGACGCGGTACAACTCTCAAAGAAGGTACAAAGACGGTTCAGGCTGTACCCTTAGCGGAAGCGCAGCGAGTGTTCGATAAGCTGGTTGACTCCCAAATTCAGAAAGGCTATCGGGATGTCACCTCTGGGGCAACTAGCGAGGCGACTGCACCCGCACCAGTCCAAACTGCAAGTAATGTAAGTGTACCAGTCACCAGCGACCCACGCCACCAAGCCATCCTCAACCGTTTGGCGAACCGGAATAATAGAAAATGGCCTCTGGAACGGGCGATTTGGCGGGCTGGCGAACTTAAAATTAGAGAAGCTACGCCGTTGTTAATTCAACTGATTGGCACGGGCGAACCTTTGAGAGATTACTGTATAGCTTGGGCGTTGGGTTGGTGTGGGGATGAGAGTGCAATTCCCTTCGTCAGAGAACTTTCCCAGTATAAATCTGTTGCTGAATTCGTCCGCCGCATCGCTTGGGAAGCCCTATTTAAATTATCAGATCAACAGACACAAGAGCAGATGCGTTCTGAGAAGATAGAACAACTGCCCTCTGAGTTGCGCGATTTAGCCCGAAATGGAACTAAAGAAGCATTTGCAACAGCACTTCGCGATTATTTAAATAGTAGCGACTACAGGCATTTTGCCGTCCTTGATACTATCTATCAAATTGATAATGAGTCTGTGCGTCCAGCACTACTCGATATTTTATGCGAAGCACCTTTTAAATCTAATTACTTCCAGCGAATTCGCCATATTTTTAAAATGTCTGAGTATCGCCATGATGCAGAAGTTTTTGGCATTCTTGCTTACGCTTTTGAGAAAGAAGCCGGGACATTTAATAATAAACGTACAGGTTGGCAATGGGACTCGGTGAGGCGTAAATATTATAGTACCGGGAAACGTCATTACACTGAAGAACTCAAGAGTCCGCAGTCAAATAAAGCTTACAGCGAACAAACTCGTGACTATTTGCGGCGACGAGTTTGGCGAACTCTCAAAGCTTTGGGTGAAGAAAGCGATTCTAACTATATAAATTTAGCAGTTAGCATTCTCCTTCAGTATTCAGATGATGACGCTCAACCAGCCAAGCAGTCAACTTTCAGGAGATGGAACGGACAACGCAGTTCCTACGAAAGCTTTACTAGAGATTGGGATACTTATGCTAGCTATTTGATTTTTAATCATATTCTCTACGAAAATAGTCCCCGCTACGTCCATCATCCCAAAGCTTGGTATTCACGGGAGGGTTACAAACGCGGAGATCCAGAACCGAAAGTAAGAGAAGAGGCGTTTCCCGAACTTTGGCAACAAAACCCAGCAGGACTTGTTGAGTTACTAATAGAAAGTGATTGCCGTCCGGTGCATCATTTTGCAGTTAAAGCATTGCGCGCGAATAAAGAATTTTGCGATCGCCTTGACATAGACAAATTAATCAGATTTCTCAATAAATCCTACGAAGTAACCGCCGAACTCGGTTTTTTACTCGCACGCGATCGCTACAACCCCGCCCAACCCAACAGCGAATTAGTTCTGGCTATTGCCAATTGCGTATTACAAGAAGCGCGTACACAAGCTTACCGTTGGATTGAACAGCAAAGAGAATACTTCTTTCAATCTAGCGACTTTATTGCCGGTTTAGCGACCAGTCAACAAGCTGATACTCGTGCTTTTGCGCGAAGGTTATTAAGTTCATCAATTTTAAGCGATACAACCGCCAGGGTATTGATTGGAAGAATTATTGCAGAGTTGCTGGCGTTATCGGTAGATCCCCCCCAATCCCCCCTAAAAAAGGGGGGGCTAGGTTCCCCTCCTTATCAAGGGGGGCTAGGGGAAATCGTAAGAGAAATTGGTGAAACTTTGCTGATTAGTTTTACGCCGCAACTGCGTAATTTGGGGTTTGGTGTCATTCTCGATCTGCTAAGACATCCAATGCCAGAAATTCAAGAATTAGGCGCAAGAATACTGCTGAATCACGAAACCCGTGCAGTTGATCTACCGCCAGATTTAATTGAATCGCTTCTTGCCTCTCCTTATGAGTTGGTGCGGGGTATTGGTGTGAGGATTTTTGGACAATTGCCCGATGAGAAACTAATGAGCGATCGCATCCTCATCGTCGCAATGGCAATTAATGCTGTCGCTGATATCCGCAACGCAATTCGTCCGGTGATTCGGCGTTTAGCAACCAATCAACCCAATTTTAGCGCTGAGTTAGCAGCCGATTTTATCGAAGTCTTAATTACGCCAGAAAGATACGAAGGCGTCCACAAAGATTTATTGGGTTTGTTGCGAGAAGACATTCCCGGATGGATGTCTAATATCAGCAAAGAACGCGCGATGCAGCTACTTCGCGCTAAATCTTCAGCCGCGCAAGAATTGGGCGGTTTGGTATTGAGAGAAAATAGCGATCGCTTCCTCCCTGAATTTGAGACAAGCGAGATTGTCAAACTTGCCAATCATGAAATTATCTCAGTTCGGGAAGCAGCGAGAGAAATGTTCTTGCGAAATTTAAACCGCATCCGCACTGACTCTCAAGAAATGTTATCAGCAGTGCGATTACTAGAGTCAAAATGGGAGGATTCGCAGGAATTTGCATCTAGAATTTTTAGCACAGATTTCACCAATGAAGATTGGACACCAGAGGTAATGGTTAGCGTCTGTGATAGCATTCGCGAAGATGTCCGTTCTTTTGGACGCGATTTAGTTACGCGCAATTTTAAAGAAGATTATGGACAAGAATACCTGCTCAAATTCAGTGAACATCCCTCTACCGATATGCAGATGTTTGCGACTAATTATTTGGAAAGCCATGCGGTAAATAATTCCGAACGGTTGCGAGAACTAACGCCCTACTTTATCAGCGTATTGTCCGGTGTCAATCGTGGAAGAGTTGCCAAGAAGCGCATCTTTGCTTTTCTAGATGCTGAGGCGCAAAAAAACGAAGAATCTGCACAAATTGTCGCTGAAATTCTCACAAGGCAATCTGCCACGATGGCAATTGGCGATAAAGCCACAGCGATTCAGATAATGCTGAAAATTCAAAAGGTTTATCCTCAGATATCCTTACCCATTCAGGTAAAACCTGTTTCAGAAGTAAGAAATTAGTGGGTTAGCAACAACACCCGCCAGGGAATTAATTCCCTGGCTAATAGCTAAAATCGGTTTTAACCGATTAATAATAATTCAGCTTTTTAGCCACAATTAATCATCAATAACTAACAAACATATGGAATTTAACTACAGCTACAACGGAAGTACGGAAGTAAGCGATCGCGGTTCCAATACCCAGATGTCTTTCTCTCCCGATACCAAGCGCGAACCGACTTACTTTATCGGAGAATTGCGTCAAAATGTCGCGTTTCGGGAAGCGATTAGCGCCTTACATGATGTTGTCGTCTCCGATATGCGGTTTAAACCAAAAGACAAAACTGCCTATAAAGAATGGGCAGCAAAACAGCAGGATCTTGACTGGCAACTTATCGCCGCGCAACGCCAAGAAGTTGCGAATAAAATTAAGCCGTTGCAAGACGAACTTAATCAATTAAATCAACATAGTTACCAACGACGGGAATCTTTCTACAAGGCACAACGCCGCTATTTTGATTACATTTATCAAAAAGATCGCGATGCTTGGTTTGTTCTCGATCCGGTGATTACAGTTCATCCCGATGAAGTATTTTTTGAATGTTTCAGTCAGGATGAATCCAGTTATGGGCGTCTGGGTGCCAGCTACGAGGTTTTTAAAAATATCAACGATTTTGCTTGCGGTACGACTAATATTGATTACTCAGCGGCACTTTACGATGAGTTTCAAAAAATTCGCAGTTACAAGAATACCAGATTTGAAATAGATCCTTCCGGTTTTGAAGTTCAAACCACTCACGAAGAGACTTTTAAAGAAGTCAAAATCGATTTACCCGACAGTTGGGTAAGAGGATTTTTGCAAGTTAGTTCGGCGATGTCTTTACCAGCAACGCAAGTTGATTTGCATCCGATGGACATCTACAATATGTGCTTTGTGCTGCGTCGCCACAAGGAGAAGCAAGGGCCTCGCAGTATGCGCTACCATCTTAAACCGGGGGAACCTGTGCGGGTGACATTCGATCCGTGGGGAATTGAGGTGGTTTGTGCGCGATCGCTCTACACTGGATCGCAAGAACAACAAATCCGCGTTTGGGGACGCCGCCGCCTCCACATCCTCGAACGCCTCATCCCCGTCGCCAAAAAGTTTACCGTTCACCTCCTCGGTACGGGTATGCCTTCCTTCTATGTCGCAGACTTAGGCGATATGTCCTTTACCCTCGGTTTATCGGGATGGACAGCCAACGACTGGGCGCAATCTGGTAACTTTGACTTGATGGCACCCCGCGCCGATATCGACAAATGGACGCAGCAACAAATTTTCGAGGCGCTGAAGAAGAATTGGGTAGAAAGTCCCGATTCGCTTGCGGAACGTCTTGGTTTAAACCGCGCCGTAGTTCTCGGTGCTTTAAGTGCTTATACGCAAGCCGGACGTGCGATTTATGACTTGAATAAGCAAGTTTATCGAGTGCGAGAACTGACGCGAGAACCTTTGCCGATGGAACGGCTGCGCTTTGCCAACGAGCGAGAAGAGAAGGCAACCCGTTTCTTGATTTACAATGCAGCGCAAGTAACATCCGTCACCAGCGATGCAACAAGAGCGTTTACTCTGCAAGGCAACGTCAAAGATAAGGAAAGAAATTATAATCCTTCCTTGACAGTTGACGCAGATGAGCGTATAATATCCGCAGAATGTAATTGCAATTGGCATCAACAGAATAAGCTGTACAAAGGTCCTTGCGAACACATTCTGGCGTTGCGGATGCAACACGCTCGTCAGTATTGACGAATTACGCGCACCTAATCAGTTGGGAAACAGCCTTGCAATCCGGACGGTGGATCGCCGTCCTTGCGTTTAGCCTAGCCATGCACCACTAGCCTGCTCTTAACTGTGCGGTCATTCGGTAGGGTACCCCTTCCCGGTTTAACTTCCCTGAAGTGTAAGAGGGGTACCCTACCGAGACCGCTTGAGTTGAGCAATCTAGTCCTGAGGGATTTACGAAGGGGCAACCAACTGATAGCGGTGCGTAATTTTTTTATATTCTCTCGTTCCCAGTCAGATGCTGGGAATGCTTTTTTGGAGGCTCCAGCCTCCATTACTTCTAGGTTTCAGGGATTATTGCCCGATTGCCATTCAGTACGTATGTACTATAATTTTCAAAATGGCATCGCTACTTCAACCCCAACAAATATGTCCGATCAGCCTCGTACCCGCCAGGAACTCTACGATCGCATCCGACAAACGGGCAAAGAGGAATTTATCCTCGAAGAGATGATACGTTATGGGTTCTGGCCTGCACAAGGCGAGATACCGCAAGATCCAGCCGATGAAATTCGGCGGATGGGTGAGATTCGGCGAGAACTGGAGCAACTGCGACAGGATAGTTCGCGCCTTCACAACGAAAAGGAACTTCGCGCTTCAGCACTTAAGCAACGGCTAGCCGAGTCGCGGCGAAAGCGACAGGAGACGAAGGAACGGCGGGAACGGGAAAGGCAAGAACGAGCGGAAGATTGGCGGCAAAGAAAAGAGCGAGAAATCCTTTATCTTAGTGAGGATGTCTCAGGTGGACTCAACTACACTGAGTGCGATGAGGAAAGGTTGCGAAGTTATGGATTACCTTTGTGCGGTACACCCTACGAAATTGCCGCTGCAATGGGAATTACGGTGGGACAATTGCGCTTTCTCGCTTTTTCCCGCAAGACTTCGACAATATCTCACTATATCCGCTTCAAGATTCCTAAAAAAACGGGTGGAGAAAGGCTGATTTCCGCACCAATGCCACGCTTGAAGCAGGCCCAGCATTGGATTTTGGGTAATATTTTGGAAAAGCTGGAACTTCACGATGCAGCTCATGGTTTTAGACGCGATCGCTCTATCGTCAGCAACGCTCAACCTCATGTAAAGCGTGATGTAATTATCAATTTTGACTTGAAAGACTTTTTTCCCTCCATTTCCTATCAGCGAGTGAAAGGTCTTTTTCGGTCATTTGGTTATTCGGAAGCTGCGGCAACAATTTTTGGGTTGCTGTGTACCCAACCGGATATCGAGGAGGTTGAATTAGACGGTAAAACTTACTATGTGGCTCTTACAGAACGCCACTTGCCGCAAGGTTCACCCGCTTCTCCAGCCATTACTAATCGAATGTGCCGCCGCTTAGATCGCCGCCTTACCCAAATGGCTGAACAATTAGGTTTTGTTTATACCCGCTATGCTGACGATTTGACTTTTTCCGCTTCTGGTGACAGTCTCCGCCATATCTGCAATATTCTCAAACGCACCCAGTCAATTGTGACTCACGAAGGGTTTGCGATTAACGAACTGAAGACTAGAATATTGCGGAAAAATCGGCAACAGGAAGTAACTGGAGTTGTCGTCAACAATAAACCCAATATTTCTAAAAAAGAGCTAAAACGCTTCCGCGCCACTTTGTTTCAAATTGAAAAAGATGGTTTAGAAGGTAAGCATTGGGGAAATTCTACTGATGTGATGGCTTCGATTCAGGGTTATGCCAATTTTGTCACTATGGTTAATCCCGAAAAAGGCACCCAATTTCAAGAGCAAATTCGACGAATTCGAGATAAATACAGACGTTAGGTTTCTGCATGAGTGTTTTTAACGCAAAGGTAGCGCTGTCGCGCCGCTTCGCTAACGCAAAGTTAGTAGGTTGGGTTGAGGCAACGAAACCCAACTCTATTAAGCATTTGTTGGGTTTCGTCGCTCAACACAACCTACAAATTTTGATTTTGTTGGAGTTTCAAAAATATGCAATCTTCTCCATAAAAAATCCGAAATTTTCATCTCTACTCTTGTAGTTTATCTAAGTGATAAATCACCAAAACGGCATTCCCGACTCGACGCTAGAAACTGCACAAAATATCTAGAGGACGCTACAGATGAAAGCAACTTACTCGCTGAGTCAATCGCTTATTGCAGCCGCCAAACCGTCCACTGTAGACTTAATTATCAGTTTCAAGGGTGAAGAAGAAACGCTCAACAAAATACCGCGTCTTCCGCTTAATTTGAGTGTGGTAATTGATAGATCGGGTTCGATGGCGGGAGTGCCACTTAAGAATGCTATTCAAGCTGCACAAAGGCTTGTGGAACATCTGACACCGGAGGATTTTCTTTCCATCGTCATTTATGACGATACGCCGGAAACGATTCTTCAGCATCAGCAAGTTCAGGATAAAGCTGCCATTCGTTCGCTAATTGGTAAGGTGAAAGCTGGCGGGTGTACTAACTTGAGTGGCGGTTGGTTGATGGGATGCGACAAGGTAAAATCTCAGCAGTCCACAGAACGAATCAATCGCGTTTTATTATTAACAGATGGACAGGCGAATGTTGGCATTACTGATTCTCAAGTATTAATTAACACTGCAAGACAACAAGCCGAACAAGGAATCGTTACCACAACTTTGGGGTTTGGAACTTATTTTAATGAAGATTTGCTCATCGGCATGGCAAATGCTGCCGGGGGAAACTTCTATTTCATCCAATCGCCTGACGATGCATCTGATGTATTCAGAATCGAACTAGAAAGTCTCACGTCTGTCGTCGCGCAAAATCTGACGGTGACGCTGCAACCAGAGGATTCTGTACAGATTTCTGGGATTCTTAACAATTACCGATCTAATCCGATTGGCAACAAGTTGGAAGTTTTCTGTGGCGATGTTTATGAGGTAGAAAATAAGCAGTTAGCGGTAGAATTGTCAATAGCTCCGCAAACAAATATTGGAGTCACAAATATTGCTACCGTTGCTTATAAATATCAAGCGGTTGTCGATGGCAGCATTCAAGAATTCAGCGATCAAATCCCCATTGCTATAACGGTTGCTGATGCTGAATCAGCCAGGAACGTGCAGCCAGATGCAACTGTTGTGGAGCAAGCAAGTAAGCTGAGGATTGGTAAGGTAAAAGACGAAGCGATCGCACTTGCCGACAAAGGAGATTACACCGCCGCCTCCCAGAAACTTCGCAAGACAATCGAGGATCTCAAGCTCAAAGCATTGCACGAATCCTTTGAAGTTGCCGAAGAGATGGAACAGCTGGATTATTATGCACAACGCTTGGAGAGCAAAAAGTTTGATAGTGCCAGCCGCAAGGAGATGCGAGATCAATCTTACCAGGCACTCACACGCGATCGCGGCGACTTAAAATTGCGAGGAATTGCTGCGGGATCTGCCAACAGCTTACAGGCGGTTTCCAGCGTGGATGCAGGAGTTTTGGTGAAATGCGATCGCGTTAGTGGCAAATTGCGAGTTCGCGTCATTTCTGACGGTTACAATCCTGATTTCAATGTGCAATTCCCCCGCCATATTCGTGAAGAAGGTGTCACCTACATCGTTGATGAAATCAATCTATCTGCTGACGGTAGCTTTTATCGTGCCTCCGGTAACATTCGCCGCTTAGTGCAACCGGGACAAGAACGCGCCGCATCATCTCAAAATAGTACCTCTTCTTCCAGTCCAAAACGACAAAAGCTGAATGCACCTGCTTCTGCTGCCGATTTAGAAACAGTTGATAGTGTAGGGGATGGAGTTCTCGTGCAGTGCGTGAAAGAAGGCAGTAAATTGAGAGCGAGAGTCGTATCGGATGGGTACGATCCTAACTACAACATCCGCTTTCCCCGCGACATTCGAGAAGAAAACGTTCTCTATGTTGTTGATGAAGTGGAAGAAGCGAAGAATGGTGGATCTTATGTCGCTTATGGGAAGATTCGGCGGTTAGTTCAGTAGGACTTTTTGTAACCCAAAGGTATGCAAAGAATAGCGCAGAGGTACGCAAAGTAACTCTGCGCTATTTTTTATGCAAGGTTCTTTTTGACATCTGCAAGAGTTACCATGAGGGTCAAGGGATGAACTGGAGAGGGGGTGAAGCCACACTTATCCACATAGAATCTTTTCGCGTCCTCATCAAGTGCGTGAACCAGAATAGCTCTAATCCCGGCAATTTCTGATGCTTGTAAAGTACGCAATATTGCATCCTTGACCAGACCTTTACCAATTCCTTTCCTTTGGTGGTTAATGTCAACTGCGAGTCTGCCCAATACCATAACCGGAATTGGATCGGGCATATTCCTTTTGATTTTGCCCGGAGCCTCACTATGAATGGCACTACCATTCGCTAAACTGTAGTACCCCACTACCTGATTCTCATAGCAGACAACGTATGTACGCGACGCTCCGGTTGCCTCATTTTCAAGAGCGCGTTTCCTCAACCAGTCATTTAGAGATGGCTTACCACAATCGAATGTCTCTACATCGTGTGTCGCCTGAAGAGGTTCTGGTGGGGTGTATTCTATTCCCAAGGGGTTGGTGCCTGAAGCAATTCAATTAACTTTTCATTTTTCGTCGGAGAGGTGTCTAGAGCCTGATTAAAAGCTTTCCACTGTTCATCACTAAGACAAAACAATCTCCGATCGAGCAAAGCCTCCTCTGCTGCTCGATATGCAGCATCTAGCATGAAGGCACTCCGAGTCTTACCAGAAAGACTGGCTGCACTATCTATGAGGTCGAGCTGATTTGGCTCAACTCTCATGTTTACAACTTCGGATCGCTTAATCTTTTCGGCTTTATCAGCCATAGCTGTTCATTTTCTCGATATTGCTTAGGTTCGATCTGCTATATACACATTGTAAATACAAAATTTTTGAGGAGTCAATGCTGAATCGTGATGATGTAGAGGCGGCTATCTAAAAACTGCACGGACAATGCACAACCGCAAGCTGTGGCAAGTTTCTGCAAGCGATCGCGTTCACAAACCAGTAATGGTAGGTTGGGTAGAACGATAGTGAAACCCAACCAATGCGATCGCAACTACTGAAAATGATCGGACTTTTCAAGAGCGATCGCCGACGTGTAAAAGAGGCGCGAACTGACAAGTCAGCGCTTCGCTATCGCTTCTAATTTCTATTGCTGAAACCGCTCATCAACTAAGCACCAACTAGACGCCGCTGCTTCTTCCCATCTGAGACGAGAACGGCTACGCAGCTCAGTTCATCAACGCCGCAACACTTTGATTTGGGCGTTTTGGGAATCTGGATTGACTGAAATGCCAGCCAGAAGTTTGCCATCCGGACTAACGGCGAGAGCGTCCATCCATCCTGTATCCAGCACAGCTTCGAGTTCGGCTGTTTGCAGATTCCACACCCTAAGCTGTCGATTGGTGCTGCCAAAAATGCGATCGCGACTCAGGGCAAGGGGTACATTCACAAACGTATCACGAGAAAAGAACGTACTTCCCCGTGCTGCGACTTTTCCCGTGGTCAAATCCCACACCTTCAGTCGCGTTTCAAATTTCTTAGAAGAGTTGGTATATTGTAGGGCGGCAGTCTTCCCATCGGGACTCATGTAAGCCGATAAGATATAGCCTGCAAACGTATCAAACCGTTCCTTCAGTATGGCTGTTTGCTGGTTTGTTGTCAGATCCCACACCTTTATGTCACCCCCCAAGAACTCTACAATTGCCGTTTTGCTGGTGGGATTAATCGCCAAAGGAATCAAACGTTCCATTGCGTCATCTTCGATCGAGAGGGGACCTATTTTAATCTCAGACTTGCGTAAATTGGGCAATGTTGCTTTGAGCTGACCAGTCGCCAGATCCCACTCTTTCACCGCGCCATTACTGCCACTGATCAAGGTCTTACCATCCGGTGTCATTTGAACCAGCTTCACGTCGTCGGAATGTCCCTTCAGCATTCGGGGTGGCTGGTCTTTGGTCAGATTCCAGATCCGTACCATGTGGTCAGCACTACCACTCACGACTATTTTTCCATCAGGCGCGATCGCCACTGCCCGAACCTGACCCGAATCACTTTGGAGCGTTTTTTTCAACTGTCCTGTCTTCAAATCCCAAACTTTAATCGCTTTATCTTGCCCGCCGCTGACTAAGGTTTGACCATCCGCACTGATTGCTAGGGTAGACGCAGAGGGATGCCCATCGATCGTGCGAACAACTGAGAACTTGCAGTAGGGCGACTGGGTTGGATGTTGGGAACAGGAAACCGCCTCTAGGGACGCCAACTGCGGTTGCGTTGACGGAAAAAACTCTCTAGCAACAATTGACCACACTAGCGATGCAATTCCAATCAGAAAAACGCCCACTTGAAAGGCTTTGGGCAACCCTGTATCAAAATTTGACTGACGGGAAGAGCCTGAATTTAGCCCTTGACTTGGTTCTCCTAAAATTATCTGTACCAGGTCGCGGCGACTACGGTTTGCCTCGTACCAAAACGCACACCAGAATGCAAACAAAATGGTAATTGGCATCCCTAAAAACATCAAGGCAAAGTCAGCGGGCATGGCTCCAGCCAAGCACATTGGGAGCGAAAAGCTATACCACGTCACATACCAAAATACTAAAAAGGCAATTACAAAGGGGTGCAATTTCATAGTGATGCGAATGATTGTCCCGGAGGGTGACAGCTCAAATCGCCCGCGAATGATTGGCACGAAGGAGTTGCGATAGTGAATAATCCGATGAATTTCAAATCCAGTCTCTGAGAGTGTGCCTTCATAGGGCGCGTGGTGGCGGGAGATATGCCATCGCAATTTTGATGGTTCGATATGAGCAGCCAGCTTCTCCAGCACGATCGGCAACGGATCTTGAGTTTGAAGGGTAAAAGTGTTGTATGGTAAGAGTTTCATGAGCAGTTTTGTCTCATAACCGTTTCATCAACCAAGGTGAATGAGGTGACAAAATAATAGGAAAGCTTCAGCACTGATTTTCCATTCCCTAAAACACTGAGCTTTCATTAACTGGAGACGCTATCTTAGCAAACGCACAAGCCTATACCCACGAGCGTTGCAAATCATCAACCATAAAGAATCCCCTTAACACATAACAATCATCAATTGATTTTTCAGATGCGATCGCATTTTGGGTTTCATAGCCTCAATCCAACCTACTGAATAAGAGCTTTAAACTACTTTGCGTACCTCTGCGCTATCCTTAGCGTACCGAGAGCGTTTAAAAAACGATTAAGTAACCAACTTCTTAATATCCCCAAAAGCCCGATAAAATCCACCACGAGAAGATTCGCGCACCTCTTCCACCAGATAACGCGCACCTTCAGAGCGAATATCTTGAGGAAATTGTACTTTCCAGTTGGGATTGTAACCAGGAGAAACAGCGCGAATTCTTAACTTCCCGCCTTCTTTAAAGCACTCCACAATTACACCCTGACTGGCGTTTGATGCCGTTTCCAGGGTATTAGAAGGAAGTGCTGCGGCAACGGCAGTGGGTGCTTTAATGTTAATAGTCTGGGGAACTGTACCTGCTTGTGCTGCTTTGATAGCTGTTTCACTAGCATCGATGCAAGCAAGAGAACCGTCGGTAGTGACGATGTAAAGATTGTCGCCCAAAAACTGCATGGAAAAAGCGGAACCGCAGCCAGTGGCTAGTTTCCACAAGCGATCGCCTCCCCGCTCAAAACAATAAATCGAGGAGCAATTGTCGCCTGCAAAGACATATTTACCTTCTTCAGCGGTGGCGCAAGAATAAACAGGCGCATCACATTGATAAATTGTGCTAACTTCCCCTTTCTTGGTGAAGCTATAAACTAAATTTTGACCTGTTCCAGCATAAATTGTTGCTTCTTCTTGCCAGCCAAATAGCACCTCACCGCGAGTTTTTTGATTCCAGATTTTCGTTCCATCTTCCCAGTCATACATCGTTACGCCGTTGCTATGTCCGTGATAAATGCCAATTTCATCGCAGCGCACCATCCAGCCATACTCGCCGCTACTTTTTTTAGTCCATTGAGACTCATCTTCGTGATTGATAGTTGTAACGTTACCGTCGATATCAGAAACACCGAGAATTGCATCTTTGATATCAAGCCAGAAAATATTTACATCGGGGGCAATTTCATAAGCGACACGCGGAATTTTGCCTGTCAAATCGTATACTTTGCCATCATCGCATCCCGCATAAAGCCAGCCTTCATCAGCGACAATACACTTCACGCCGTCAGGAAGACGAAACTGATTTTGCACAATTCCCGTATGGCTGAGAGCGAAAATTTGACCTGCCTGATTGCCAACCCAACAGCGCAAGTTGTCAATAAAGATGCCAAAAGCGGGAGAAGAAGAAGCAAATTTCCAAACTACAGGTGCTTGAGAAGCCGTTGAGCGATCGCTCTTTATTTCCCGTCGAGTCACGGGACGTTTACTCCTCACTCCCATAACTGCTTGTTCGTAACCTTTCTTCAGTTTCTCGTTAATCTTTTTCGTCGCTTCAGCTTTGGCTTTTTCCGGTGTTGGATAGGTTTTAACCTGAGTTTGTCCTGAGTCGCCAATGCGACCGTAGCGAATCGATACTTCCGTCCCGTTGACAATTACTTCATAAAATTTGTGAGAACTACTATCTGACTCTGAGAATTCTAGATACGTTTTCTCTTGGGTCATTTTTGCCTCCGATTCTGTATGTATAAGAAACGTCTATCTTGTCTCAAATTCCCCATTTGCAAGCCAGTATTCTGCCGCAGCACGAACCGAAAGATACAACTCAGCAAAATAATAGCAAAAATCCCGCTTTAACCTTGCACTGAGCATTCGTAAATGGCAATTAGTAAAATCTCAGCTCAAACTTATTTACTTAGATTTGTATATGTATGTCAACTTTATATCAAATAAACAACGCTGACTGAAGTAAGATTAAGAAAAAAATGTATTTGTGAATTTTTATAAAGATTGGACAGTAAACATTTTTTATTGATCAATACAGATTTATATATTTTTTATAGAATCATTGATATCCCAGACTTTTCGGCTAGTCCTGCAATCCTTGAAGATTCTCCCGCCAGCGGGGGAATATCGGGAATAAGTTTTTTGTACAAGGCTTGGGTGGGGTTCCAGATGGCAAGTAATGTTTTTACAAGCATTAAAATGCACTCGTTCACACTCTTTTAATCGTTTTTTCTCAAACTATCTCTAACACTTGACTACATCTATGTGACAAGTCTAGGGAGGAATTAGTATTCTAGGTTACATTTTTTTTAGATGGTCAAAACGATGCTTCCCAAAAACTGTGAATCTACTGGTATTTACTGAGAAGCAAACTATATTTCAGTATAAATACGCTTTCGATTCATTGAATAAAGTCTTATTTTTACTTCAGTGCAATATGCGGATTTCGTGCCCTATCCCCAAAATTGCTCCTAACTGAACTAAATCGCCTACAAATCTGTAGATGACACAATTATGACAACGATTCCCGGATATCAGATTTTTGAGCTAATCTATGAAAGCAGCAAGTCTCTTGTGTATCGGGGATGCCGACTTCGGGATAATCTACCCCTTATTCTTAAAGTTATTAAAGAAGACTATCCATTACCAGAAGAAATTTCTAGGTATAAGCAAGAATATGAAATTACCCGTTCGCTGAATCTAGATGGTGTTGCTAAAGCGTATGATTTAAAACCCTATCAAAACACTCTAGTAATGCTCTTGGAGGATTTTGGAGGGAAATCTCTAAAAATATTGATGGACGACCAAAATTTTACAGTTTTAGAAGTTATTAAAATTGCTATAAAAATTACTGAAACCTTAGCTGAACTGCATACCTCAAACATCATTCATAAAGATATTAACCCATCCAATATTGTTTTTAACCCAAAAAGTGGGCAAGTCAAATTTATTGATTTTGGTATTTCCAGCGTTTTGTCGCGGGAAAACCCTACGCTAAAAAGTCCCAATGTTTTAGAAGGCACTCTTGCCTATATGTCGCCAGAGCAAACTGGCAGAATGAACCGTTCGCTGGATTACCGCACTGACTTTTACTCCCTTGGTGTCACCTTATACGAACTCCTCACTGACAGAGTACCTTTTAATGGTACTGATGCAATGGAGTTAGTGCATAGTCATATTGCGCTTACGCCAATTCCGCCTCATAAGTTTAATCAAAACATTCCTAAAGCAGTTTCGGATATTGTCATAAAATTGTTGGCTAAAACTGCTGAAGATAGATACCAAAGTGCTTATGGAATTCAAGCAGATTTAGAATATTGTCTAACTCAATTAGAAATAACCAACCAAATTGCAGAGTTTTCCCTCGGTTGTCATGATATTTCTAATAAGTTTCAAATTCCTGAAAAACTCTATGGCAGAGAGCAAGAAATTAATACTTTACTAACAGCATTTGACCGAGTAAGTCAATTCTCATTTGGCAAGCCAATGCAAGGGGATGTTGAGATGATGTTGGTGTCGGGTTATTCTGGCATCGGCAAGTCATGTTTAGTGCAAGAAATTTACAAACCAATCACTCAACAGCGAGCTTATTTCATTTCTGGAAAATTTGACCAGTTTCAGCGGAGTATTCCCTATTCTGCTGTCGTCAGCGCCTTCTCTGCATTAATCCAGCAACTTTTAACTGAAAGCGAAGCACAGCTCAACCAGTGGAAAGAAAAACTCCTAGAAGCCTTTGGCTCTAACGGGCAAATTATTATTGATGTGATTCCTGAAGTAGAACTAATTGTCGGCCCTCAGCCTAGGATTCAAGAATTAGGGTCAACTGAGTCTCAAAACCGCTTTAATTTAGTCTTTCAAAACTTCATTCGGGTATTTTGCCAACAAGAGCATTCGTTAGTCATCTTTCTGGATGATTTGCAGTGGGCTGACTCTGCCACGCTCAAATTGATAGAGTTGATGATGACGGATGACCAAACGCACTATCTATTTCTCATTGGAGCGTATCGGGATAATGAAGTCAGTTCCACTCATCCCTTGATGATGACGCTTGATAGCTTACGCGATGATGGAGCTATCATCAACCAGATTAATCTAGCACCTTTAGAACTTGAGCATATTACCCACTTGATTGCTGATACCTTGCATAAGGATAGGGAATCAGTAAGACCCTTAGCCTCCCTCATCCTGCGTAAAACAGAAGGTAATCCCTTCTTTGTCAATGAATTTCTAAAAACTCTGTATCAGGAAAACCTGCTTACCTTTAACCCCCCTCAGACCCTCCTTACTCAGGGGGAAAAAGAGGGAAGTAAAGCCCTGTGGCAATGGGACATCGCTCAAATTGAAGCGCTGGGCATTACTGATAATGTTGTGGAGTTGATGATAGGAAAATTAAAGAAATTGCCAAATTCAACACAACAGGTTTTACGTTTAGCCGCTTGTGTCGGCAATAGTTTCGATTTAAATACGCTGTCTATCATTTATGAAAAATCAATTTCTGAAACTTTTAAATACCTTTTACCAGCCCTGAAAGAAGAATTAATTAGACCCACTTCTGTGTTGGAAACAACCGAAAATGAAGGGATTAATTCTCAATTGTTAGTTTTTAATTATAAATTTTCACACGACCGCGTGCAACAGGCAGCTTATGCACTGATTGATAACTCGCTCCAAAAAGCAGTTCATCTCAGAATAGGCAATCTCCTGTTAGCAAATACGCCATTGGAAGAACAGATAGAAATAATTTTTAAATTGGTCGATCATCTAAATATTGGTTCAGACTTAATCGCCGATGAAGAGGAAAAAATTGAATTAGTAATATTGAATTTGGAAGCAGCTCGAAAAGCGAAAGATGCGACCGCATACAGCTCAGCACTTCACTATTTGACTGTTTGTATGAAGATTTTACCGAGCGATATTTGGGTAAAACGCTACGAGCTGGCTTTCTCATTGCATAAGAAACGAGCCGAAATTGAGTATTTAAACGGTAATTTTGCTCGTTCTGAAGCCTTACTGGAGCTAACGCTATCTCAAGCGAAATCAGTCCTCGACAAAGCTGAAGTTTATAATATGCTGATTGTGCAGCATACCATGCTTGCCAAATACCAAGAGGCAATTCAAGCAGGGCGTAATGCTCTCAGTCTGCTAGGAATTGACTTACCTGAAGAGGAATTAAAAACAGCAGTTGCTCTAGAACTAGGCGAAGCTAGTAAGAAATTAGAAAACCAAGAAATTGCGTCTTTAATTAATGTAGAAGAAATAAAAGTTCCCGAAATAAAAGCAGCAGTCAAATTATTAGCAAACATGGGGCCACTGTCATATTTTGTTAATTTAGACCTTTGGCAGCTAGTTACTGTTAAAACAATTAATCTTTGTCTCACCTATGGTTATGCATCAGGAGCAGCGTACAGCTACTCTTGTTATGGAATGATACTTAGCGCAATTTTAGGAAATTATCACTCTGGTTATGAGTTTGGGGTGCTAGCAACTAAACTAAGTAATAAGTTTAATAATGTGGCTCAGAAATGTGTAGAACTTGTGGTTCTTGCCAATTACTTGAGTAATTGGGTGAAGCCAATTAAATTTAGTCATGCAATTAATGATGAGGCATACAAAACGGGACTAGATTTTGGAGATTTGCAATGGGCAGGTTATACTCGTCTTCACAAAGTCATTGGTTACTTCCATCAGTGTAAAAGTTTAGAACAAATTTTAAAACAGATACCTCAGTCTTTGCTATTTTGTCAAAAAAGTAAAAATCAATGGGCAATTGATATAATTTTAGGTTATAACCTGGCAGTGTCGAATTTGATAGGCATAACTGCCGGAACATTATCTTTTGAAAATGATGAGATTATCGAATCAAACTTCTTGACAAGTTGCGAACAACATCAAAGTTTGGCGGCAATTTGTGAATTCCATATTTTAAAAGCCCAAATTCTCTATTTATACGAAAAACCGGATTTAGCTCTGAGCAGTAGCTTGTCAGCTTCAAAGCTACTTACTTCTATTTTCGGTCATATCTCAGTATCTACACATAACTTTTATCACTCACTGATTCTGATTGCTCTCTATCCGACTGTTTCAGAATCAGTACAAAAACAATCTTGGGAGACGTTAGCAACGAATCAAAAGCAGATGAAGATTTGGGCAGACAACTGCCCAGAAAATTTTCTACACAAGTACCTGCTGGTAGAAGCTGAAATTAGTCGCATCACTGGCAATGATTTAGAGGCGATAGACTTGTATGAACGCGCCATTGAATCAGCAAAAGAAAATGAGTTTATTCAGAATGAAGCTTTGGCTAATGAACTAGCTGCTAAGTTCTGGTTAGCTAAAGGAAAAGAGAAGTATGCTAAAGCCCATATTATAGAAGCTTATTACGGCTATCAACGTTGGGGATCTAAGCGCAAAGTAGAATATTTAGAAGAAAAATATCCGAACCTTCTTACTAAAATATCTATTTTGCCTCGCGTTAAAGATACTCCAACTACTACTGGACATTCGTCTACGGGTAGTAGTTCTAATGCGCTGGATTTAGCCACTGTGATGAAAGCTAGCCACGCGATCGCTGCTTGTATCGTGCTGGATAAGTTACTGGCTTCTTTAATGAAAATATCCATCGAGAATGCTGGCGCACAAAAAGGTTTACTGCTCTTGGTAAGAGATGAAAAACTGCTGATTGAAGCTCGCTCATCGGTTGAATCTAAAGAAGTAATCGTTCGGCAAGCAACTCCGCTTAAAGATTGTCAAGAATTGCCTCTGACCGTGATTAATTATGTAAGGAGAACTCGCTCGGATGTGGTTCTAAATGATGCGGCTAGCGAGGGAAAGTTTATCAATGACTCCTATATCGATCTAAATAAATTGAAGTCAGTTCTCTGCACCCCCATCATTAATCAAGGCAAATTAATCGGCATTCTTTATTTAGAAAATAATCTAACGATTGGAGCTTTTACTCCCGATAGAATAGAAGTTTTAAAACTGCTTTCGGCTCAGGCAGCTATCTCTCTGGAAAATGCTATACTTTACGCTTCGATGGAACAAAAAGTCCAAGAGAGGACGCAGGAATTAAATGAAAAAAATGTGCGTTTATCGCAAACTCTACAAGAACTTAAACACACTCAGACTCAACTAATTCAGACCGAAAAAATGTCTAGTCTGGGTCAATTAGTGGCTGGTATTGCCCACGAAATTAATAACCCGGTTAACTTTATCTACGGCAATCTTGTCCACGTTAATGAATATACTCAAGACCTACTGAACCTAATGCAGCTATATGCTAAGCATTATCCGAGTCCGGTGTCTGAGATTCAAGACGAAGCGGAGGCGATTGAAGTAGATTTCTTGGTTGAAGATTTGCCAAAAATGCTGTCGTCGATGAAGGTGGGGGCTGACAGAATTCGTCAAATTGTCCTGAGTTTGAGGAATTTTTCGCGCCTTGATGAGGCAGAGATGAAGGAGGTCGATGTTCACTCTGGGCTAGATAGTACGTTGTTAATTCTGCAAAACCGCCTGAAAGCTAAAACAGACATTCCCGCTATTAAGGTGATTAAAGAGTATGGTTCGCTGCCGCTAGTGGAGTGTTATGCGGGTCAGCTCAACCAAGTATTTATGAATCTCCTAGCTAATGCGATTGATACTTTGGAAGAAGTAATGAGTAATGATTCAAAGACGATAGGACATTACCAGGAAGTAGCCCAGGCATCTTGTTTATCTTCCTGGGAACGACGAAAAGAACAAAATTCTCATAACCAATTGCCAATTAGCGATTACCAATTACCTACAATTCGGATTCGCACCTGTGTCGTAGACAAAAGTCGGGTTCTTATTGCCATTGCCGATAATGGCCCTGGGATGACAGAGGAAGTAAAAAAACGTATATTCGACCCTTTCTTTACTACAAAACCGATTGGTAAAGGTACGGGACTAGGGTTAGCAATTAGCTACCAGATTGTGGTGGAAAAACACGGCGGTCAATTGCAGTGTTTTTCAACATCTGGGCAGGGAACTGAATTTATGGTTGAGATTCCCATCCGTCCGCAAAATTAGCCTTTGTCTTAAGAAGTCGATCTCCTTTATTAGATAGAAAACAAGCAGCATTCTCAGTAATTTTGCCGAGGCATTTATTCATACAAAATTCAGAATTACGCAGATTCACGGTGGACTAAGAATTTAGAGAAAGGCTACTACTAAGGCGTAAGGTTAGCGGAAAGAAGTAAGTCATGCAGCTCCTAGACAATTGCTCTATTGCTACCGAGAGAAAAGTAGGACTTCACCAATTGTATGTAGAAGACATCGTGAGATGTACCACACTATCAGAAGCAGTGCTGATGGTAAATAATGCTTATGATTTTCACCGTCATCCTTACTTTATTTGGATGCAGACACCCTCTACCTCACGGTCGCAATTTCTTTGTACACAGCTACCAATTTGTTTTGCAATTGAGTCATTTTCGCAATCATTAGCGGCAGTTTTGGCTCGGACTCCAGTATTAGAACGGCGACTTTCTGTGATGGAAAACGTGGCTGAAGAACATGGTCACGGCAATTTATTAAACTCTCACAAATACACCTTCCGCCAATTTTTGCGTGCTTTAGGTGCCACGCCAGAGGATTTAGAAATACCCTGTCCTGCATCAGTTTTAGCTTTCAATCATTCACTTCTGGGCTACTGTCTGACACAATCAAGTGAAGCGGGTGCAGCCGCTTTGGGGATGCTTGAGCATCTGTATTCCAGTGTTAGTGGGATGATCGGTCGCACGATTAACGAGCGAGCTTGGGCAGCACCGGGTAGCCAGTCACACTATACTGTCCACGAGGAACTTGACGTAGAACACGCACGAGAACTGCTGACTTTGGCAGAACCTAGTTGGGAGGAGCCACGCAACCGCGCTCATGTTGCTCAAGGGCTGGTGCTGGGTGCCCACTACTTATGGGCTTTGTACGAATAGTACGCCACGGTAAGAGCGATCGCTGTACTCTATGATGTAGCGATCGGTCTTGCCGTTCAACATCTTCCGGATTCTACCTATTTTTGGGTTTTTTCTGATTTTCTATGACAAAAGAGGTTTAATTTAACTTCCGACCTGTGCATTCTCAATACAGGTTCTTAACTGTTCGGTGAGAACCTGTATATGGGGTTTCTTTAGCATGGTTAGGTGATTGCCAGGAATGTTATAAATTTCCACTCCTCCAGCTAGATCGCCCCAACCCATACTCGGATCTTGATTCGCAATGATATTTTGTTCGCTATTTTTCAAAAGAGTAATTTTGCTGGGATAGACTTGCGGCACATAGCTGAGAGCGGCTTGACTATTCGCTTTAAAAACTCTAAGGATCGATTTACTTTTTAGCTCTTTTAATATTCGTTTTCTAGACTCTTGAGAGATTAGCTTGCTTTGGTACTTTTCGGTAGCAGCGATAAGATAAAAATAATCCATAAAATAAGGCCATATATATCGCGCTCCTGTGGTCAGGAGAAACTTTAAACCGCCCCAGAAAGAAGGTTTGTTTTTGGAAACTGGTGCTGAAGTATCCAGCACAGCAAGTAGAGCTACTTTATGCCCAGCTTTTTGCAATTGTTGAGCCATTTCAAAAGCAACCAAACCTCCAAAAGACCAACCTCCTAAAAAATAAGGACCATTCGGCTGCACTACACGCAAGGCGTCAATATAATAAGCCGCCATATCCTCAATACGAGTTAATGGGGATTGTTCTCCATCCATACCCAGAGGTTGTAGCCCATAAAATGGTTGCTCTGTCCCCAAATGATATGCGAATTCATAATAAGGAAAGACTACTCCAAAAATGGGATGAACGCAAAAGAAAGGTGGATTTGAACCTTTAGGCTGAATTGCCACCAAGGGCGACCAAGACGGAGAATCGATTTCTGGAGATAGAGTGTTTGCTAGACCTTCAATGGTTGGATTTAAGAAGAGAGTGGACAGCGGTAATTCGCGTTCAAACTGCTTGTGTATCTGCTCCATGAGGGTTATACTCAGCAGCGAATTTCCCCCTAAATCGAAGAAGTTATCGTGAATACTTACACGCTCGATGTTAAGAACTTCAGACCATATTTTTGCGAGGGTTGACTCAGTAAGATTACGAGGCTCAATGTAAGTTTTATCTATGGCTAGGCTAGTCGAATTATCGGGATCGGGTAAGTTACGACGATCGACTTTGCCATTAGGTGTTAAAGGCAGAGATTCTAGCACGACAAAAGCTGAAGGAACCATGTACTCTGGCAACTTCTTCTTTAGAAAATCACGGAGTTCAATGATTGTAGGGGTCAAATTTTGGTGTGGCACAATATAAGCGACTAAACGCTTATTACCAGAAACTTTCTCTGTAGCAATTACCACCGTTTCTCTGACTGTCGGATGCTGAGTCAGTACTGTCTCAATTTCTCCCAATTCGATGCGGAAGCCGCGAATTTTTACCTGGTCATCAAGACGACCTAAAAACTCAATGTTGCCGTCTGGTCGATAACGAGCTAGGTCGCCGGTTTTATAAATTGTAGAGATGTGACAACCTTTGTCTATACAAGAATTAAAAGGATTAGGAATAAACCGTTCAGCAGTTAATTCGGGACGATTCAGATATCCCTGCGCCAGTCCATCCCCACTGATGTACAATTCGCCAGTAATCCCGATGGGTACAGGCTGTAAATGGGTATCTAATATATAAATTTGAGTGTTAAAAATTGGGCGACCAATGGAGGGTTTTTGGCTGTCGTAGCTAATTTCTGCAATCGTAGCCCAAACAGTTGCTTCAGTTGGCCCATAAGCGTTAAAAAATCTGCGACCAGAAGCCCATTTGTTTACAATATCTTTAGAACAAGATTCGCCTGCACAAATTATAGTTTGTAGTGCGGGAAGTTCTTCTGTTAATACTGCTAGTACAGCAGGCGGGAGCGTGAGGTGAGTAATCGCATTATCGCGCAATAACTTTATTAAAGGTTGTCCAGGCAGAAGGGATTCTTTTTTGGCTAAATAGAGGGTTGCTCCCGATCGCAATGCCATGACAATCTCGAAGATTGAGGCATCAAAACTCAAGGATGCAAATTGCAGTATGCGATCGCTTGGCTGTACATTGAAAACTTCAATCTGAGCTTCTGCTAAGTTAGACAGTCCTCTGTGCTGCACTAAAACGCCTTTTGGTTTTCCGGTTGAGCCAGAGGTGTAGATGACATAAGCTAGATTTTCAGGTGTTACGCTGCTGGTTGGGTTGTGTTGGGGATGGTAAGCGATCGCATCCCAGTCCTTATCCAAACAAACTACAGACAAACCGTGTTGGCGATCCCCCCAACCCCCCTTCAAAAGGGGGGCTAATATGGATTGCGTTAGTAAGATGGATATTTGAGCGTCTTCCAGCATGAAATTAAGACGTTCTTGCGGATAGCTTGGATCTAAAGGTAGGTATGCTCCACCTGCTTTGAGGATGCCCAATAGTCCCACTATCATATCTACAGAACGCTCTACACAAATGCCAACTATAACGCCTGTAACTACCCCCAATTGTTGCAGATAGCCTGCAAGTTGATTGGCTCTGATGTTCAATTCGCGGTAGGTTAATTGCTGATTTTCAAAGATTAGCGCTATCGCATCTGGAGTCTGCTCCACTTGTGCCTCAAACAACTGATGAAAACACTGGTTTTGTGGGTAATCTCTTCTGGTATTATTCCAATCAACTAATAACTGTTGCCGTTCGGCTGCTGTCAATAAAGGCAACTCGCAAAGGCGTTGTTCTGGATTTGCAACAATACTTTCCAGCAGCGTTTGAAAATGCCCCAGCATCCGAGTAATGGGAGCGTCATCAAATAAATCAGTGCTGTATATTACTTGTCCTTTAAGACTTTCCGGCGATTCCCACAAGTGGAACTCTAGATCGAACTTGGCGCTGGGGTTGTCAAACTCCAACTGCGAGAGCGTTAATCCAGGCAACTCTAGCGCCTCGATTGGTGTATTTTGCAGGCTGAATGCAACTTGAAATAAGGGATGCTGGCTCAGGTTGCGCTCTGGGTGCAGTTCCTCTACCAGCTTCTCAAAGGGTAAGTCCTGATGGGCATAGGCTCCTAGCGCCACCTCCCGTACTCTACCCAGCAATTCCAGAAATGTTGGATTGCCTGATAAATTAGTACGCAGCACCAAACTATTGACAAAAAAACCAATTAACCCCTCAATTTCGCGGCGGTTGCGGTTAGCAATTGGTGAGCCGACAACAATATCTGATTGCTGAGTGTAGCGGTAAAGTAAGGTTTGAAATGTCGCTAAAAGGGTCATGAACAGAGTAACACCTTGGCGCTGCGAAAGTGCCTCTAGTTCCTCATTTAGGCTTTTCGATAACTCTAAAAATTGCGTTGCGCCTCGGTAGGTTGGAGTAGCTGGGCGAGGTTTGTCAGTGGGCAAGTTCAGTGAGGGAATATTGTCCAGCTGCTGCTTCCAGTAGGCTAACTGAGTCTCCAGAACTTCACCCTGTAACCATTGGCGCTGCCAGTCGGCAAAGTCTGCATATTGGATAGGCAGTTCTGGCAAGGGCGATCGCGTGTTGTTGGCAGCTGCATACAGCGTTCCTAGTTCCCGAATTAGCACTCCAATCGACCAACCATCACAGATAATGTGGTGCAGATTCAGCAAAAGTACGTGTTCTGACGAGTCTAGCTGTAGCAGCATTACGCGCAGTAACGGTTCCTGAGATAAATCAAAAGGACGCGATCGCTCCTCGGTAGCTATTCGTCGAGTTTCAGCTTGTTGTTGAGTTGCTGAGAGATTTTGCAAATCTACAAGGGGCAAAGGTATGGTTAAGCTGGGAGCAATTACTTGAACGGGTTGCCCATTAAGCATCCTAAAAGTGGTACGCAAAGCTTCGTGGCGACGCACAATTTCGTTGAACGTCTCCTCCAGCGCCGAAGCGTTGAGCGAACCCGTTAGGCGAAGTGCAGTCGCTACATTGTAGAAGGTATTGCCTGGGAACAGTTGGTCGAGAAACCACAATCGCTGTTGGGCAAAAGATGCCGGAAATACAAAAACTTCTTCTTCAGGAATATTCAATTTTTCTTCAGCCGCTGCATGGGAATTGTCGAAAACATACTGTGTCATTTCATTCAATGTTTTGAGCGCGCTCATTTCGGCGCTCACTCAATTCTTTTTCTACGTCTTCCCACCCCAGTAAAGATTGACCACTCGCCACAATTTTTTGGCGAATTTCCCAGAGTTTACGTCCGAGGGGTGTTTTCGGCTTGAACAGTTTATCCTGAATGGCAGTTTCTGTCGTTTCAGTTTCCATCGAATTTACCTTGGCTCTATTACGAGTCTAAGATAACCAGTATTCAAGCAAAAGCGATCGCCTGCTCTGGTTGCCCCTCTATCATGACAAAACCTTGACGTTTCAGTTTTAATGATTCATAATCAAGTTGGAGGCTTTGAAGCATAATATGCTGCATTGCCTTTTTTTTATTCCTAGTTTTGCTGTTCTTTCGTGCGTAAGTCGGTGATTACCGCAAAGCTCCATATAGCAAAGTTTGGATTGTCTTCTACTTCCCGAATAGCACGATACCGTATCTGACAAACCTGGTTAACTAAATTATTAAGCTCTAGCCGCGCTGGTTTGCTCATATCATTAGTACGAAATCCCCAGGAAACGATATAAGCAACTAGGTCTGCAATTTGTATCCCCGTTGTCAAGTCACTATGAACAAAAAACGGTTCTGGAATGATTTGACCAGATCGTTGTCTTCCTTTGGTTGAATGCTTGAAGTAACGATCCATTTGTTGTACCAACAGGTGACTCTGACTTTTGTCGAGTTCATCAAAGACGACGATACCAGATATTGAAGGATTAATATCTTCAAGGAAGTAGAAGAAGCGCTCAAAAAGGTAAGCATAATCCTTCCGCAGAAACTCCGGTGAGCGCAGTACGGGGGCATTTGTACTCACAATACTAGCAAACGCTTTACACCGGAATTGTGAACAGATATCAAATACCTCGCTAACGTAGGCTAGCTTGGCTTGAGCTAATGCTGTCAGTTCACGTTTTCCGGCAGTGGCTCCTGCTTCAAGACAGCTTCTGGCTAATACCTGTCTTTCATCCTCTGGAATTAGTTCTAGCTGCGCTGCAAGTCGATACACCTTCTTCTTGAGAAGCTCTCTGGCTTTAAGTTCTCTGTCTCCGTTACTATATCGCGTACCAAAGTGGCGAATTTCTGCTGCTTGGATTGCTTGGATTAAATTCCATAAGTCACGATCCTCGATTGCAACACCAGCTAAAACTTCATAAGGTGAATTCCGATGATCTTGTCCACTCTCATCCACAAAAAGGAAGTACGCCATTACAAATAATCCTTAAATCCTGACAGGCTAAGGAACCTATCTGATTCCAATGATGCTTGCAGCAAATAATATCTTCTACCAATTTTAGGCTGCCCGTCATCTCTCTTTGCTTTCTCTATTCAGCGATGATAGCTTCATCCGCCGACTACCACTAGAAATTGGGACTAAAAGTGGGGCTTTACTTTTAGCATTGCTGTCTTCAAAACTTTCAACCACTTTTGAGAGTTGCGCGATCGCTGACCCTCGTTCCTCGCTTTGCTTCACGCAAATCTACTAAGGACAGGTGTAGGCTCAGGGTAAGAATGATTGAACTTGTAATTGTTTCAGTAGCTCATTGACAATGCGTTTAGCGATGCTACCCGTCTGAGCTACCGTTTGCAAGCGTTCCAAGATATCCTCACCAGGCAAATCTAACTCTACACCTATCGACCTCAAAGAATCAGCCGCAGTTAGTGTCAACTCGTCATCTTCCTCCCGAATCATCTCCAGCAGCAAAGGAACTGCCTGACTCACCTCTCCCCAGTCGAGAATTTCGGCACAGCGCACCTGCCACTCCTTAGAGCGATTTTGCCAAGAGGCGTGAAGAGCATCCCAATCCTCTGTTGTCAGTTGTTTAACTAACTCACAAGCATATAAACTAGCGTCATCAGCCCAATAGTCGTCTGAGAAATTTTGGCTCAAATACGCATCTAGCTCTTGGAAAATCGTCATACTACCACCACCTCAAAAATTTGTGGTCGGAGTGCCGCCAGTGGGGTAAGAAGATGTCACCTTGCCCGATGAATCCTTCATTACTTCCCACTCTACGCCATCAACAATCTGCCGATGCAAGGTTGAACTATCACCCCGCAAACTTGTTGCAAGAGGAGTACAAGCTACTTGGTTGGTTACATTGATAATCTTGTCATCACTCCAACTGTCCGGAGCTAAAGTGGATTTCTTAAATTTGGAGATGCTGCCATCTGGAAACTGTTTGACTAACTTCACAGTTGTCGTGCTATCGGCATTATTGCTAATAACTTCGACATCGAAATCGGGACGTATCTTAATTCTAGGTGAGTGTGCGCCTATCAATTTGTTAGAAAGAACAACCGGCGAGTTGGGGTTGGGAACTCGCTCCCTGTAGAGAATTTTCTCTCGCATTTAACAAACTGAAGATTGTTTGCCCTCGGTGAGACGCGCTAATAATTCACTATGCAAATTTGCTTGCCTTGCGGTGACAACATCAACCACAATTCAACCAATTCCCTTGTTTAATTCAACTTTCTTTGCTTTCTCGGTTCAGAGAAGATAGCTTCATGCGACGATTTTCACGAGAAATTGGCACTAAGGCTGGGGCTTTGCTTTGAGTATTGGTCTGCTTAAAGATAGCGATCGCTTTCGATAATTCTGCAATTGTCGGTGCCTCAAATACGCTACGCAAAGGTAACTCCGCCCCGAAGGCATCGCGCACTCTAGAAACCAGCTGAGTCGCTAGTAATGAATGTCCTCCTAATTCAAAGAAATTGTCGTGAATACCTACCCGTTTAACTCCCAAAACCTCTGCAAAAATTTTCACTAACACTTCCTCAACCGGAGTTTGAGGTGCAACATAACTTCCTGCCAATTCTAGTTTGACTGGTTCAGGTGCAGGTAAGGCACGGCGATCGACTTTGCCATTAGGCGTAAGCGGTAGAGATTCTAGCACCACAAAAGCTGAAGGCACCATGTACTCAGGCAACTTTTGGGTTAGATAAATCTGCAATTGAGGGATTAACTTACGAGCTGCTTTAGCTTGCAGGGGATTATTCGCATAAGAACGCCAAGGACACACGGCAATGCTGGCGGGGGAAATAGTTTTTTTGCCTGTTAGTTGCGAGACAAACACTACATTGTAGCGTCCATCAGTGCCGGAATGTGACCAGCTAATATCCACGTTGTAAGGGACATCTAGAGTATAAAAATCTTCTGGATCTACTCCTGAATTTTGGAGTGTTTGCAAAGCTTCACGCATCTGTCCAGCAGTTTTAAATTCTGCTGCGCCTGACAGCCATTCTGCTGTTTTAACTGCTGCCATTACCCGCGCATTAGGCACATTGGTAATGCTTAAAATTTCTGGTTGATTATTAACTAATAACTGACGTACAGCGGACACGGTTAAGTTATTTTCGTGCCAGTCTAGCAACTCTATGGAACCCCTCCCCAGCCCTCCCCGCAACGGGGAGGGAGCCGGATTCTTCTTACTTCCCCCCGTTTCGGTGGGATTGAGGGGGGTTCTTCCAGAATTTATTTCAGCCCCAATATGGAGAATCGCATTATAACGAAACTGCGTTAATTCATTGTGAGAACAACCTCGTATCAGTTGAATTTGTACGTCGCTAATCTGGGGAAATTGCTGTTTTAATACAGTGAAGAAAGCTGGATCGATTACCAACTCAGTTTCTTGGAACATTTGCATTTGTACCCGTTGCTGCAACTGTTCGCGGGTGAGAGAAGGTTCGGCTTGAGCCAGTTGCACTGAGGCGTGGAAAGCTTGCAGTAGCGGGAGACTACGCACATCGCCGATGAAGATGAAGCCACTGGGAGCGATCGCATTGATTGCCCCTTCCAGTACGCGCACCAGATAATCAATACTGGGAAAATATTGCACAACCGAGTTCAGAATCACCGCATCAAAAGCTTCTGACTCTACTCCCTCAAAGTCAGTCGCCATCTTTTGAAGCAATGTTACTTGAGGTAACTCTTGTGTCAATTGCTGCTGGATGTAGTTAAGTGAAGCCGAGGAAAAGTCTGTCCCACAATATTTAGTACAGTGAGGCGCAATTTTAAACAGCAATAAACCTGTTCCACACCCAATTTCTAACACTCGGCTGGGTTGCAAATCCAGAATTTGCGCCACTTGGTTATCTACCCATTCACGCATCTGTTCTACTGGAATCAATTGATTAGTATAACTGCTATTCCAACCCACAATATTGAATGTTGGATCTATATCAGCAGCAGATTGATTGTAAGTTTCGTTGTAAAGTATTTGCCATTGCAAAATCTGCTCATCTTGCATCATTGCTGAGTTAGAATCTCCACTCAATTGAAACTCAGTATTCAAAGCCACATAAGCCACCAAACGGTTCTCGCCTGCTGCATCCTCACGAGTCATTACTACCGTTTGCAGCACTGCTGGATGCTGACTCAATACCGCTTCAATTTCTCCCAACTCAATGCGGTAGCCGCGAATCTTCACCTGATCGTCGAGGCGACCTAAAAATTCGATATTGCCATCTGGTTGATAACGAACTAAATCGCCTGTTTTATAAAGACGTGCTTTTGGTTGATTGCTAAAAGGATTAGAAATGAATCGTTCAGCAGTTAAATCGGGACGGTTTAGATAACCTCGCGCCAGTCCATCACCGCCAATGTACAATTCACCAGTAACACCAATCGGTACAGGTTGTAAATGACTATCCAGCACATAAACTTGAATGTTAGCAATGGGACGACCAATTGCAGGCGCGATCGCATTTCCTGATTGTGTTATTACATCTGCGCTCCCTTCTTGCCCCCCTTTAAAAGGGGGGTTGGGGGGATCTTCTTGCCCCCCTTTTAAAGGGGGGTTGGGGGGATCTTCTTGCTCTCTAACAGCAACTATCCCGGAAGTTGTAACAACAGTATTCTCAGTTGGCCCATAATTATTCACTACCTGGAAAGGATACTCAGCCAAAGGATACTGATGTAATTTGTCGCCCCCTGTTAATAAAATTCGCAAACAGGTATCTCCAGACCAATCTAACAACAAAACTTTCTCAGCTAAAGGCGTCGGCAAAAAGCTAATTGTTATCGATTTTGACACTAAAAAATCTCTCAGTTTTTCAGGCGATCGCCTGATTTCATCATCTGGAAAATAGACGCTAGCTCCTGCACTCAAATAAGGCAAAATTTCCCACCCGCAAGCATCAAAAGCAACTCCGGCAACCTGCGTTACTCGGTCAAGCGGTGAAACTGCAAACGCTTGTTGATGCCAAAATACTAGATTTAATAGTCCACCATGTTCAATTTGAACTCCTTTAGGCTTTCCGGTGGTGCCAGAAGTGTAGATGACATAAGCAAGGTTTTCTGCAGTAACGTTGCTGCTAGGATTATCTTCGCTTTCTTGAGCAATCGTTTGCCAATCTTGGTCTAGACAAACAACAATTGGATTATGGATTTGGCAATCTGCCTGTATTTCCACATCTTGCACCGCACTCTCACTCGCCAGAAAATTAATTCCCTGGCGGGTGAGTAACACGGACACCTGAGCATCTTCTAGCATCAAGTTCAAGCGTTCAGGGGGATAAATAGGGTCTAAAGATACATAAGCTCCACCCGCTTTGAGAATGCTTAACATCCCGATTACCAGATCGAGGCTTCTCTCCACACAAAGTCCCACTAAAACTTCCGCACCAACACCCAGTTTCTGTAGGTAATGTGCAACTTTGTTGCTCCGTATATTTAACTCTCGATAGGTTAGAGATGCGATAACCCTTGTCTCTACGTCTTCAAAAACTACCGCTATAGCATCAGGATTCTGCTCTACCTGAGCCTCAAATAGCTGATGAATGCACAAGTTTTTGGGATAATCTACCTGGGTATTGTTCCATTCAACCAACAACTGATGTAGCTCAGATTGACTGAGTAGCGATAAGTTGGCGACTCGTTGCTCTGGATTCGCAACAATTTCTTCTAGCAGCGTTTTAAAATGCCCTAACATCCGATTGATAGTGGCTTTATCAAATAAATCGGTGCTATAAATTACAAAGCCGCTAATTCCTTCTGAGCTATCTACCCATAATCCATTATTTTGCCCTTTTTCCCATAAGTGAAACTCTAAATCAAAGCGGGTTGTCTGACTATAAAATTCCATCGGGCTAAGCGTTAATCCAGGTAGTTCTAGCGCTGACATTGGCGCATTTTGTAGCGCAAATACCACTTGGAACAGGGGATTTTGGTTCAAGCTGCGTTCTGGATGCAGTTCCTCTACTAGCTTCTCAAAAGGCAAATCTTGGTGAGCATAAGCTCCCAAGGCAACTTCTTTCACTCGACTCAATAATGAGCGAAAAGTTGGGTTTCCTGATAAGTCGGTACGCAGCACTAAACTATTGACAAAAAAGCCAATTAAACCTTCAATTTCGCTGCGATTGCGGTTGGCAATCGGCGAACCCACAGCAATATCTTCTTGCTGTGTGTAGCGGTATAATAAAATCTGGAATACTGCCAGCAGGGTCATGAATAAAGTTACTCCTTCCTGCTGGGAAAGAGCCTCTAGCGCTTCACTTAAACTTTTCGGTAGTTGCAAAATTTGCGTTGCACCCCGGTAAGTTTGAACGGCTAGTCGCGGTCTATCGGTGGGCAAATTCAGCATAGAAATGCCAGCTAATTGTTGCCGCCAGTAACCAAGTTGCGTTTCTAAAACTTCCCCTTGCAACCACTCGCGTTGCCAGTGTGCAAAGTCTGCATATTGGATGGGTAATTCTGGCAGGGGGAAAGAGACGGGATTAATCCCATCTCTACAAGAAGCAAAGGTTGTGTAGAGTGCTGCTAACTCCTTAATTAGTACCCCGATAGACCAACCATCGGAGACAATGTGGTGCATATTCAGCAGCATTATATGTTCTGTCTCATCCAACCGCAGCAGCGTTACTCGCAGCAATGGGTCAGTTGATAAATTAAAAGGGCGTTGAGCCTCCTGGGTTGTTAGCTGTTGTGCTTGGGTTTCTCGTTCGGCTGCTGGCAGTTCTCGTAAATCTATTACTGGTAAAGATATTTTTAAGTTGGGATTAATTGCCTGAATGGGTTGCCCTTCCACTGTGACAAAAGTGGTACGCAAAGCTTCGTGACGGCGCACAATTTCGTTAAAAGTTTCCTCCAGCGCCGAAGCGTTGAGCGAACCTGTTAGACGCACTGCTGCCGGGACATTATAGAAGGAATTGTTAGGAAATAATTGGTCAAGAAACCACAGCCGCTGTTGAGCAAAGGAGAGGAGGAGATTTCTATTGTGCGAGATAGGTACCAGGGATGTAGAAGCGTGGCTGGTAGTAGAATTAGCTGCCCTTAAAAATGAAATAATTTCTGCTTTGCGTTCTTGTATTTCTGCACGCAGTTCGGATGTTAGGGTTCCTTCTGGGGCGTTACAGTGAAGGCGTTCTCCATCGACAAAAACCTGAATATCTAAGCTACGGAGGTAAGATAAAAACTCAACTGTCTTCAAAATCACACCTCTTTTCGGCTATTTATCAAGCAATACCGTGCAGTTAAGAATAATTGTAGGTTGGGTTGAGCTTAGATTAACTCAAAAAATGCTTAGAGACGTTGGGTTTCGTTACCTTAACCCAAACTACAATTACTATTTATCAAGGCGATAGTTATTAGTTGTTAGTTGCCAATTGACCTAAGCGTTTTAACACTCTCAAAACGTCATCTAATTTATTTTCAGGATTGAAAATGTCGAACAGCTTAGACAATGCGTATTGATGGTTATGGAGTTTTGCTAATTTGAAGAATCTAAAAGTTGCGCCATTCGTTAGCAGTCCAAAAGTAGGTTTATCTGGATTAGAATTTGCCAGCATATAAGCTAGTAACTGCGCTCTCCCTGATTCTAGAGAGAAAGCCGCCTGCTTAGACTCGATGACCATTATCCAAAGCTTTTGAAACAAAACCAAGACATCCATTTGTCCTTTGTAGATGACTCCTTCATCTTCAGCAGAAATTTCCACAGAAGATTCTGATTTGATATGAAAGGGAGGTAGATAAAATCCGGCTAAATCTAACAGTGGAGATAGCACCACCATTTTGACAGTATTTTCCAGCATGGGAGGGTACTCAAGTAAGTTGGAATAACTCTCCTTAACTCGGTCGAGTCTCTGTTTTTCTAAATCTGTGATTTCTGACAAGTTATCTTGCCATTCTTGAAAAAATTGGTCATCCTCAACTAGCTGGAGTCCAAATTTTTTTCTTAAGTCATGCAGGGTAACGTTTTTAGCTTGAATTGTTTGAACCATAATGTGCAAACTGATAACGGAAATCAATAACTGGATGGATAAAGAGATTACCTAACCTGCTAGAGGAGTGTACTTGCTATTGAGCCGACTGTAGTCTAACCTCGGTATGACGTTGGAAAACAACGCAGTCAACATCCTACCGCGAAGGTTTCTGCTCATGATGTTCATGCCCCTCAATTTCCTACTCGTATGGCTGGTTGGATTGCTGTCCATCGGGATACTTGGCGGAGGGATTTACATTCTTTATGAGTGGTATGAAGGGGAACTGGTGGGGATGTCCTACTTGATAGGCGGACTGGCGATGGTTTTGTGGTCTTGTGGCGGTCGTTTTATCAGCTTGCCGCTGCTGCGTCGCCAAGGTGCTGACGAACCTAAGTTGATGCGTACCGGAACTGTACAGCGCGTGCCACGACCGGATGGTAGCGTCCTGCAAGTAGAGTTCTATGGGCCTGAGGATGGTCAACCGATTATCTTGTCACACGGTTGGGGACCGAACAGTGCGGTATGGTACTATGCCAAGCGACAACTGAGCGATCGCTTCCGAGTGATTGTTTGGGACTTGCCAGGGCTAGGAAAATCCTCTAGACCCAAAAACAATGACTACTCGGTGGAAAAATATGCCCGTGACCTGGAAGCGGTTGTTGCCATAGCGGGAGACAAGCCTGTTATCCTGCTCGGACATAGCATGGGCGGTATGATTAACCTAACATTTTGTCGGCTATTTCCAGAACATCTGGGGCGTCGGGTGGCAGGCTTAATCCTCGTAGATACAACCTACACAAATCCACTGAAAACTTCTATCTTGAGCGGTGTGTTACGCAAATTGCAGAAACCGCTGCTCGAACCACTACTGTACCTCACCATTTTACTGTCACCCATCTTTTGGCTGATGACTTGGCTAAGCTATCTCAATGGTTCGCTGTACATCAGCGTAGAAATTTCTGGATTTAAGGGGACTGAAACACGCGGTCAGCTGGATTTCGCCGCTTTCTTATCGACTTTAGGTTCGCCTGGTGTTCTTGCTCGCGGTACATTGGCAATGTTCAATTTCGAGGAAACAAGGACACTCTCAACGATTAACGTTCCGGTGTTGGTCGTTTGCGGTGCAACAGATATAGCGACTAAACCTGTTGCAAGCGATCGCATGAAAGCCGAATTGCCTCAAGCTGAACTCGTCACGATTAAGCCGGGTGGACACATGGCATTGATGGAAAAGAATCAAGTGTTTTCCGAAGTTGTCAGTGCGTTTTGTGCTAAATGCGGGTAACGCTCAGAACCTTGAGTATTTGCAAATGAGATTGTAGAATCACTTAAAATTCCATTTCTTCTCGCTCATTTCCCGTAGAACTTGTGGTATCCAAACCTTCCGCTACCCAACACATTGTTTCAATGTATCTAGCCAAACTAGCTACAGTTGGAGATTCAAACAAGTTGCGTACAGATAACTCTATTTGAAATGCGTCGCGGATGCGGGAAGTTAGCTGAGTTGCTAGTAGAGAATGACCGCCCAATTCAAAGAAATTGTCGCGGACACCTACCTGCTGTTTTCCCAAAACTTTAGCCCAAATTTCGACTAGCGCTTCCTCAACGCGATCGCGCGGTGCGACATAATTTTCTTTAATATCAAAACTGAGCGTATCTACCGCAGGTAAGCCACGGCGATCCACTTTTCCATTCGGTGTCAGCGGTAGAGATTCCAGCATCACATAAGCTGAAGGCACCATGTATTCTGGTAACTTTTCTTTCAGGAATTGTCGCAGATTTATGCTTGTCGGTGTCTGTTTCTGGTTGGGAACAATATAAGCGACCAAGTGCTTATCCCCAGGTATGTCTTCGCTAACAATTACCACTGTCTCCCCCACTGCTGGATGCTGATTGACTGCTGCTTCAATTTCGCCCAATTCGATGCGGAAGCCGCGAATTTTTACCTGATTATCAATGCGACCTAAAAACTCAATATTGCCGTCTGGTAGATAGCGGGCTAAGTCACCCGTCTTATAAAGTCGTGCTTCTGGTTTATTACTATAGCGGTTCTCAATTGGATCGAACACAGAACCTAACCCCCCAACCCCCTTCCCTTGTAGGGAAGGGGGAGCAAGACTCCCCTCCCCACCGCTTCGCGGAAGCAAGCTACGTAGGGGAGGGGTTGGGGGAGAGGTCAGCCCGTACTGCATCGAACTGCAAACCGCTACAAAAGGATTAGAAATAAAGCGTTCAGCAGTTAATTCAGGGCGATTGAGATATTCTCGCGCCAGTCCATCACCGCCGATGTACAACTCGCCGACTACGCCAATTGGTACAGGTTGTAAATGAGCATCCAGCAGATAAATCTGCGTATTCGTAATCGGGCGACCAATGGGGATAGATGTTGCTGATTCTGCTAATTTCTCCACGCAGTAATAAGAAGAAAATGTTGTACTCTCTGTTAGCCCATAAACATGAATTAATTGCTTTGGCGCTCCTTGTTTAAGAACCTTTCTGACCCACCTAATATCAACAGCCTCGCCTCCAAATAGCAAATAGCGCAAGTCAGCGAAAGCTTGCGGAACATCTCTGGCAATCTGTTGAAATAAGGCGGTGGTCAAAAATAAAACGCTGATGTCTTTTTGTTGGAGCTGTAATGCAAACTCGTGGGGCGAAAGGGTGACATCTCTGCTAATTCCAACAAGTTGAGCGCCGTTAAGCAAAGCTCCCCAAATCTCGAAGGTTGCTGCGTCGAAGGAAGTGTTTGAGGCTTGGGCAACTTTATCATCAGATGACAATTTTACATAATTTGTGTTGCACACCAGCCGATTTACAGCTTTGTGAGTAACAGCAACTCCCTTGGGCTTTCCTGTAGATCCAGAAGTGTAGATTACATAAGCTAAGTTATCGCTTGTTACGCCGCTTTTCGGGTTTTCTTCACTTTCTTGGGCAATGATTTCCCAATCCTTATCGAGGTAAACAACTGGGTTCGAGAAGTCCCCAAAATGCTCAACAAATTTTTCTGTCAGCAACAGTACGGGCGAAGCATTCATGCCAGTAATTTCTGGATTGGAGCCAAGGTTTTTCTTTACGAATGCTTCGTCCCTACAAGCATCATCAAGCATGAACTTCAAACGCTCTTGAGGATAACTAGGATCTAAAGGCACATAAGCCCCTCCTGCTTTCAGAATGCCTAGTAATCCCACAATTATGTCTACAGAACGCTCCATGCAGATGCCGACTAAAACTTCCGAACCTACCCCGAATTTTTGTAAATAATGTGCTAATTGGTTGCTGCGTATGTTCAACTCTCGGTAGGTTAGAGACTCGATAACCCTTGTCTCTACATTTTCAAAGATTACTGCTATGGAATCAGGATTCTGCTCTACCTGATTTTCAAACAACTGATGGATACACTTATTTTGAGGATAATTTGTCTGGGTGTCGTTCCATTGAATTAATAATTGCTGTACTTCAGCTTCACCCAATAGCGGTAAATTTGCGATTCGTTCTTCTAAATTATTAACAATACCTTCAAGCAATGTTTTAAAATGTCCCAGCATTCGGGTAATTGTGGCTTCATCGAATAAATCCGTGTTGTACACCACTACGCCTCTAATTCCCTCAGAATTCTCCCATTTACCGCCCCATAAACTCCGGAAATCTTCGGAACAGTTCCACAGATGCAACTCCAAATCGAATCGCGTTGTTTTAAAGTCAATATCCATAAAGCTAGGCACTAATCCAGGTAGTTCTAGCGCCGACATTGGCGCATTCTCAAAGCCAAATACTACTTGGAATAACGGATGAATATTTAAGTTACGCTCTGGATGTAGTTCCTCAACAAGCTTCTCAAAAGGCAAATCTTGATGGCTGTATGCGCCTAGTGTTACCTGCCGGACTCTGCCTAAGAGTTCCCGAAAAGTTGGGTTTCCAGATAAGTCGGCGCGTAATACCAAGCTGTTGACAAAAAAGCCAATTAAGCCTTCAATTTCGCTGCGATTACGGTTAGCAATTGGCGAACCTACCGCAATATCTTCTTGATGCGTGTAGCGATAGAGTAAGGTCTGAAATGCTGCCAGCAAAGTCATAAATAGGGTGACACCTTCTTGCTGCGAAAGCGTCTGTAGCGCATCACTTAGCTTTTTCGGTAACTCTAAAGATTGCGTTGCTCCTCGATAGCTTGCAACAGCTGGTTTCGGTCGGTCAACGGGCAAATTTAGCACGGAAATACCGTTTAATTGTTGCCGCCAGTAAGTTAACTGGGTTTCCAGCACTTCCCCTTGCAGCCACTCGCGCTGCCAATGGGCAAAGTCGGCGTATTGCAGGGGCAATTCCGGCAGAGGAGAAAGCTGCTTCTGAGTAAAAGCTGTGTATAGTGTTCCCAGTTCCCGAATCAGCACCCCAATCGACCAATCGTCGCAGATAATGTGGTGCATATTCAGCAATAGAATATGTTCTGTCTCGGAAAGCTGTAGCAGCATCACTCGCAGCAATGGGATAGAGGACAAATCAAAAGGACGCTCGATTTCTGCTGCTACCAATTGCTGTGCTTGGAGTGCGCGATCGCCTACTGGGAATTGCCGCAGGTCGAGTACGGACAGAGGTATGGTTAAGCTGGAAGCGTTAGCGCCGCTTTCCGCAGGAATCGCTTGTACGGGTAGTCCCTCTAGCACCTTAAATGTAGTCCGTAAGGCTTCGTGGCGACGCACAATTTCGTTAAACGTCTGCTCTAATGCCGAAGTGTTGAGCGAACCTGTTAAGCGAATGACTGTCGGCACATTATAGATGGCATTGCCAGGGATCAACTGGTCAAGAAACCACAGCCGCTGTTGAGCAAACGATGCAGGAAAGACAAAAACCTCTTGTTCAGACATATCGATCCTTTCTTGTGCAGCTATCGGGGAGTTGTCGGCAAGATCCGGTGTCATCTATCTTTGCTTTCACCACAAGGGATAATAGCCTGTCAAGGTTGATTTAATAGGAAGGCGCGATCGCCTAAAGTCAATGCGATTTTTGGTGCAGGCATCAAGGCACAAAAGCTAACACGGATACAGGTGTCCCAGAACCACCCCGTAGACGTAAAATCCCAATGACTAATGTAGTTCCACTGGGCGATAACCGATCGAGATTTGTCAAATTTTCCAATACAATTCCAGCCTTTTCTAGTACCAGCCGATTGGTGCTAAAGGTTTCATCTTGTCCGGCATCGACGCCATGAGTATCAATTCCCACGCCAGCGATCGCGCGTTGTTCGATTAAGAATCGGCTAGTTTCAGCACCAAACCCCGGAAAGTGAAATTTGCCTTGTTCGTCCTGATTAAAAAAGGCTCTTCGATCGCCCCACTTTTCTTGCCAACCCGTATATAGAAGTACAACACTGTTAGCGGAGATAGGATGGTGTTGCTGTTCCCAGTTGAGGACATCGACTGTTGTTAAAGCATAGTCAAAATTAGCAGTAGTTTTGTCGCAAATATCGATAACAATCGCTGGTACAACGAGCGACTGAGCTGGATAACTCTCAATCCCAACTCCATCTTCATAAAAGCTATTCGGTGCGTTAATATGAGTCCCGCTATGTTCTCCCATCGAGAATCTTCGTAGATAGTAACCATCTTTTTCTAACTCGGCGACTGTCTCAAATTCAACGAGTGGATCGTTTTGCCAAATAGGCATATTTGGATCGATGATATGGCTCAGGTCTACAATTTGGGTGTAGGTAATCGTTTTAGGATTATTTGAGTTAGGGTTCATGGCATCTGTTTGCTAAAAATATGCGACGCCTCAAGTAGGATGTGTAGGCTCTCTTTGAGGTCACGAAACCCAGCACTGGTGATATTTGTTGGGTTTCCCTTACGCTCAACCATTCCCTACGATTTTTATTCATGTTTCAGGAGTTTTTGATAGTCTTTCAGCATGGCATCTGTTTACTAAAAATATCTGACGCCTCAAGTAGTGTCTATACAAACAAACCTGCCTATTTAGCTTTCACCTAATTTTACTTTGAGCTACCTTTAGCTATCCCAGCAACTCTTGATAATAGTTTTCTGGGTCATCGGCAAGAGAAACGGTCGTTCGCATCGCCCTATCTTGGATTTTCAAGACTTTGGTTATCTAAATGCGACTGAGAAAGTCCAGAGCGTGAGAAATTACCAATATAGCACCTTGATAATCCTCTAACGCTTCGACAATTTGAGTAACGGTTTCTAATTAGCGTTTTGGATTGTTCCTCAGAGCTTTATGGATTTTTTTCCATTTTTCCTTCTCGGCTAAAGACGCTTTTTGATCTTGTTTCCGGTTATTGTATTCAAGCTCTTGTTGAAGTTTTTGGTAGTTCCGAAAACGCTGCTTATCTAGAGTGCCATCAAGCAAAGCTTGTTGCACTGCACAACCGGGTTCTGTTTCATGTTGGCAATCGCGGAAGCGACACTCTGTAGCAAGCGTATTGATATCAGTAAAGGTTTCTTGAAAGCCTTCACTTCCATTCCACATCTGAATTTCTCGCATTCCCGGAGTATCGATCAGCAAACCCCCAGAAGGCAAAATAATTAACTCTCGATGTGTTGTGGTGTGGCGACCTCGATTATCTCCTTTGCGTACTGTTTGAACTGCTTGAATGTCCTTTTTAGCTAATTGATTGGTAATGGTCGATTTCCCGACTCCCGAAGAACCAATCAGCGCTACCGTTTGTCCTGTGCTGAGATAAGGAGTCAAGGCATCAAGTCCTTGGTTCTCAATCGCACTCAAGCTAATAATGGGTACGCTAGGAGCGATCGCTTCTACTTCCGCTTTTCGTTGCTCAACTTCATCGCACAAGTCGGCTTTATTCAAAATGATGACTGGATTCGCTCCACTTTCCCAAACCAAAATTAGATAACGTTCGATTCTTCTGAGATTGAAATCCCGATCCAATCCCGAAACCAAAAACACCGTATCAATGTTGGTGGCAATTATTTGCTCATCTGTTTGTGCGCCTACAGCTTTTCGAGAAAATTTGCTTTTTCTGGGCAAAATTTCATGGATATTTGCTCTTTCTTCATCGTCAATGATGCTGACGACTACCCAATCTCCTATCGCTGGAAAATCTGTTCGTCGCTCGGCTTGGTAACGCATTTTCCCCGTTACTTCTGCCGACAATTCTCCAAACTCGGTGTAGAGAAGGTAGGTATTTTTTTGCTCTAGAGCAACTCGACCAACAGTATATCCTTGTTGAAAATAGCTGTCAAAGTTTTTCGCAAAAAAACGATTCCAGCCTAACAACTCTAAATTCATTGAAGTTTCCTCTATGGGTACGGTTATTGACCGCCAAACTCACAGAGGAATCGCGTAAATTATTCGCGTACATCAGAATAATTGAATGAAAAGCTCTGTGAAGATGGGGTGTTGCGTCTGAATGGTTGTGGCGGTCTTAACGGCTACACGCTCTAACATCACTCTTCCTCCTTAGATACTTTTCAATAATTTCCCGGTCAAGGGAACTGTAGTATAATACTACAAGTAGTTGCAATTGGCTGAAGGTAGTTTACAAAACTTACCAACGCACGCCGAACCGTTGTATTCAATCGTGTTGTTTGCTGAGTTTATCTTAATCGCTCTTGAGTTCTGAGAAATCACCCGGTCGGGTGAGCCGGGAGGAAGTCGGGGATCTGAACTGCTGGCATACAACTCAAATAGGATTGCTATATCAGAGAGGGCGATCGCTCTCCTGGTGATGAAATTCGTTCGTGTAGAGAAAGCCTCATGGAGAGGCTCCGGAAGCGATCGCCTTTGCCAAAGCGTAGACAAGGCGAAAAAGACTTCGCTATTTTCGCACGCAATGCGTCAGCCAATTTTGCAACTGACCCCTTCTCAAGCCGCAGCCACTACGAAAAAACTAGGTTTACAGCCACCAAGCGGGCGCACTTTTCAAAAACTGGTAAGCGATCGCTCCCTCTAAATCTGGATTCCCATAAAACTAAGGGTAATCGAGAACTTCACCCCCACAGGCATCTACCAATGATGGAAATCCTAGCTTACATCCACACCGCGATCGCCTACGAAACTGCCACCAGCACACCCCTCAACCGCCTGGAACGCCACGAACCACTTCCCTTGCCTTTGGGGACAAACGCGAGATCCAGTCATGTAGCAGCGAATCAGCAGTACGAGATGCAAGCGATAACGGTGCTTCCTTTTTAGCGATTACCCATTCATTTTCTAACCGCTACACATAAGCTTCTTCTTAGCCTCCTTTTTTAAGGGGGGCTGGGGGAAGCTGATGTGTAGCTTCACAAAAGTGAAATGGGATGAGCGATCGCGTCTTTATCATCACACGCCTACTGATTACTTCAATAACATGAACAACATAAATACAATCGAACACTCCCAACGCGATCGCCAAAAATATTCATCCTTAATGCTGCAATCTATTCCCTTTTCACTGGTCATCATCCGCCTTTTTCTAAGCCCTTTGCTATTATGGGATGCCATTGATGGCACAACCAGCACCTGGTTCATCGTTGGCTTTGTACTTGCCTTTCTTTCAGATATTTTTGATGGCGCGATCGCCCGTCGAATAGGTGTCAGTACCGCTTCTTTGAGGCAAGCCGATAGTTTGGCTGATGTTTGTCTTTATCTATGTATCGCAATCAGTGCATGGCTAGTGCATCCTGATCTAGTAACTGCATTCTCAATCCCATTGAGCCTAATAATCTTGATGCAATTAATCTGGTTGGTAGTCAACTTGGCGAAATATGGAAAACCTGCCAGCTATCACACTTATTCAGCCAAAGCTTGGGGAGTAACGCTGTTCATCGCCACAATTGCTCTATTCGGTTTTAATTATGCCGGAGTTACTCTATTCATCGCAATTACTGTAGGTTGCATTCACACGGTAGAAGAAATTGCTATGACACTAATTCTTCCCACTTGGACGCATGATGTACTGAGTATTGTTCATGCGCGAAAGCTACTTTAGTGTAAAGAATAGTGCTTTCAGCCTGAGAAGATAGGTAATTGATAGGACTTTTGAAATCCCTGTAGGCGGGTTTCGTTTATATAGCTGCAACTTCAGTCGCCCAGATAATATCAGTGGTTTCAGTTTTTGAAACCAACTCTTTAGATACCCTAATCCCAATGCTATAAAAATAGGAGGTTATGGCAATCGGATTTTAGTCGTGATTTTTTTATAATAAAGTGCGTTAAGTGCGTTCAAAACCTAGAAACGCAAAACGGCACTGCGCTAACGTGCCTCTACGAATCAGAGAAAACTCAATTTGGAACATAAGTTTTGCAGTCACGTCTCAAATAATTGTAGAAAGTTCAAGCAAGCATCAAACTTCTAAACTTGAATTTTATGAGCTTTGGAGCAGCATTAATCATGGAAAAAATGACTCAAAAGATAAATCATAAAAAATGGGTGATTGCTACTTTAATTTTGTTAACTAGCAGCTTATCTTTATCTTTATGTACTGCTTTAACCCTAAAAGAAGCTGCTGTCGCCGATCCCGCCAGACAACTATCCAAGGAGGAAAAGTTACCTTCTTCTGTTGCCAATGCCGTTTTGCGAATGGCATCTCAACGCACGGGGTTACAAGCGTCGCAACTACGCATCGTTAAGTATAAACAGATTTACACGAACGGCTGTTTAAATCTGCCGCGTCCGGCTGAAGGTTGCACCAAAATTAATATGCCTGCTTGGGAAGTCACTGTAAAAGCTAGGCAACAAAGCTTAGTTTATCGTAGCGATCGCAACGGCTCTCAGATTAGATTAAATGAAGCCGCTAGCAGCATCGTTGATGCCAATTTGCCTAAATCTGTTGTTAGTGCCGTTTTGCAAGATGCCACCCAAAACTGGGGACTACCAGCAAACACCGGACGCATTATTAATGCTAAACAGGCAGAGTGGGCGTATGGTTGCGAAGTTTCAACTTTTCCCTATCCTTGCGATCCGATTGTAGTGGAAGGTTGGCAAGTCACCATTGAAAGCGGACAAAAACGCTGGATTTATAATACTGACAAAGTGGGTTCCCAGGTTCAGCTTTATCAAAGGCAGATCCCGACAAATGACGCGAAAAAATTGCCTCCTGCGGTTGCCGAGCAAGTTTTAAAGTTAGCATCTGAGCATTTAACCTTACCAATCTCTCAACTTCTGATTACAAAAACTCAACAGCAAACTTGGTCTAATGGCTGTTTAGGTCTTCCGAGTCCTGTAGAACGATGCAGAGGCGATATTACACCAGGTTGGCGCGTGACGGTGGAAGGCAAACCGAAGCAATACCAAGTTTATCGTACCGATAAATCTGCTGACCAAATTAAGACAGAAGCAATAGGCGAAATGCCGCCACGCAAAGACTCTTTACCTAATTTCATTGCCAAGGTGGTATTGCAGGATGCTAGTAAGCGGTTAAAAATACCAACTTCTCAGTTATACATCCTCGAAGGTCGAGGGCAGACGTGGTCGAATACCTGTTTTGATTTGCCTGGTACGGAAAATAGCTGCGCTCAAGCAATGATCCCAGGTTGGCAAGTCGCTGTGGATGGCAACGGGAAAACCTTAGTTTATCGCCTCGATCGATCGGGTTCTCAGTTCAAAGTCGAACGGTGATGAGTGTAGTTGATTTGGAGAGTAAGTAGGCTACGCCCCGCTACGCTAACACGCCTCACTTTCACACCATAGTTAGATATTTCCAAAAAACTATAGCTGGTGTCCCTTCCGTACTAGACTTTTGATCCGTATCAGATTAAATTAAAACTACGGCAACTCTAGCGGGATAGTGGACTTTGCATGGACAACGCTAAAAGACCCAGTAGTGAGCTGACCCTAGCAGGGCAAGTAACTTCTGAGCATTTGCAACCAGCGGCTCAACAAAGTTTCCAGGAAGGTTGGTTCAAAAAGCTCAGAGGCGGATTCCTTCTGGTCATTGGATATATGCTGTCACCACTCTGTTGGTGGAATGACCTGTTTTTCAATCTGCCAATTGCTTATTTTTTTGGGTATATCTGTAGTTGGCTTTCCCCAGATTTACTTCTGCCTTGCTCAATCGTCGGGTACTGGCTTTCTAACATTGCGGGAATTCTCTTGATGCAAGTAGGGGCTGTGGATGTTTTTAGTGGGGAACCCAAAGAGCGTAACTTTAAAAAAGAGTTATTGACAGGTGTAGTCTCCTCAAGCGCCTACACTCTGGTCATTCTGGCATTGATACAGTTTAAGATTCTTGATGCTCCTGTCTTATTCCCCGGTGGCTAATGGGGATTTATGGGCGGCGAATGTTGCTTAATCGCCGCTAGCACTAATGTCAAAGTTTACCTCTAGTTAGAGATTCAGCATTTTAACCACCTGTGTAAGGACAGCAGTATGGACTATCTATTACTACCGTTCCTCAGTTTTGTCGTGGGTATCATTGTTGGTTTAACGGGAATCGGTGGAGCATCTCTGATCACTCCGATGTTGATTTTTGTGTTCCACGTTCCACCTGCGATCGCAGTGAGTTCCGATGTAGTAGCTGCCACATTGATGAAGGTGATCGGCGGCTTTAAACACTGGAAACAGCAAACGCTTGACCTGCAAGTTGTCAAATGGTTGGCTTGGGGAAGTGTTCCTGGTTCACTAATCGGAGTAGGAATTTTATACCTGATTAAGCGTAATGGAACTTTAAACTTAGATTACATTCTGCTACGTGCGATCGGGCTAATGATACTGCTTGTCACCTTGTTGGGATTCGCACAATTGTCGCTGAAAAATTTTGTCCCGAAGTTGAAGTTACCTGAGCCGCCTAAGTTTGACTTAAACACTCAGTTGGGTCGAATTTTGACCCTCAGTGTAGGAGCAATTTTAGGCTGTCTGGTAGGATTAACTAGCGTGTCTTCTGGTGCGATGTTTGCAATTGTCTTGATTACCTTTTTTCGCCTCGACGCGCGTAAATTGGTTGGCACAGATATTTCAGCAGCGATTTTATTAGTGTTTACTTCCCTTGGATACCTCTGTCTTGGGACAGTAAATTGGAGTTTAGTATTGCCAATTTGGTTAGGGACAGTACCAGGGGTTTTGCTAGGTGCTAAACTCTGCAAGATTACTCCTCAAGGCGCACTCCGGCTGGTAATTTACGTGATTTTAGTAGGGGTAAGTTGGAAGTTAGTTTATCAAGCGTGAGCTGAGTTTTATTTGATAGATGATAGCAAGTGGTCTTCACCATTAGGGTGCTACTATCTCAAAACACAATCAATAATTTTTTTTCGGTTTGTACACATTTAAAGCTATTTTTTGTGAATGTTTAGTTCTAATTTGTGGAAGCTTTCTTTATCTTTCCTAAGTTTTCTCGAAAAGCTGCTCGTCGCTTATTGGCGTTCTTTGCTACTGCTGTTGATAGGAGTGTGTTTACCAATGCTGGTTTTTGAGGAACTTGCATTAGTGGTATGGCAGAATCAAGGCGGTTTCTCCTGGGATGAAAGTCTCCTGCTAGCAGTTCACAAGATAGCACAGCCACAACTAGACGTTTTTGCGGAAACGTTAACCAAGTTCGGAGTATTTTGGGGCGTATTTCCAGTTGCTACTTCAATCTCATTAGTGTTGCTGCGCCTTAAAAAGTGGCGATCGCTCGCCTATTTGCTAACCACTCTATTAGGGAGCATTTTGATCAACCGCACCGCCAAACTGTTACTGCATCAAGTGCGTCCCAACCTATGGGAGTCAATCTCCCCAGAGTTTGATTACGCATTTCCCAGCGGTCATGCTATGTCCAGTATGACCTTGATCGCTGCTTTAGTCATTTTGACCTGGAATAGTAACTGGTGCTGGTTGGTGCTGGTTGTGGAGAGCGTATTCGTATTAGCGATCGGTTGGACGCGACTATATCTGGGGGTTCACTTTCCCAGTGATATTTTGGCAGGATGGATGGTTTCAATTGCTTGGACAATTGGTGTTAGTCTGCTAATCAGACCACATTTAACAAAACCGAGTACTGTTCGTGAAGATGAGCTAACTGTGGATGAAGAGCAATCAATAGCCCAAGGTTAACACCGTAGCAAAGGAATTATGGCATTGCTGATTTGGGTGATATAGTTTTAAGCTGATCTGCTACGCTATCTTGATTTTTTGTAGAACGGCGTTCTAGATAGCAAATTAAAGACACCAAACCTGGAAGACATATATTAATAGTCATTAGTCGAACTAGATGACCTGCGGTTACAATCTCAACATTGTGATGTAAAGCCAAAGAGATCAATATCATTTCTGGAGAGCCTCCTGGAGATGTCACCAGCAAACACGTTAGCCAGTCCCAGGGCGCGATCAACATAGCAATTCCTGCTGAAATGAATCCTGCCAAAAAGGTCATGGCGACAGGAACCGAAGCATAGGCTACTGTAAGCCTTCCCAGCTTTGGGTTCATTCCCCAATATTCACCGATTGTAATTCCCAATAGAATTTGACCAATTAAATTAAATAAAGGGGGTAGATTAAAATCGATATGGGATAAAAATGGCAGTAAATTTAGCAACGAATCAAAACCAGCACCAACTATTATTGAACAAAAGAAACCAGCAACAGGAATTTTTAAATAACTGCCTATTTTAACTGTTGATAATGTTATAAAGAGCAATAAGAATAGTAAAGATAAGTAGTTTAAATCTATAAAAAATAAATTTTCAGTAACGGAATGAATTATCGCACTAATGTCATGAGGATTAGAAACATTAGCAACGATCGGTATAACAATAATAATCGCCGTAAACCGTATTAACTGAACGAGAGAAACAAGTGAAATATTTCTACCATAGTCTGCTGCTATACTTGCCATAATTCCTATATTTCCGGGAACCGTAGCAAGCATGGCAGTTAGTAAGTCTGTTTTTTCAATACGTGAATATATATAACCAATAATTCCACCACTGAATAGTAAGAATAACGTTAAAAATAGAAAAATATGTAATTGAGAATAAATAGTTAGTAGATTACTGTGTTTGAGAGAAAATCCTACAGTAAGACCAACAATAATCTGTCCAAATTTCCTTGAATTACGATTAGGTTTAGATTGATTGTTATATAGATGATAGAAATAAAACACCAAGGCACCAGCAGCAATACCCCCAAGTATCCAAGCCCCTCCACCCGCCCCAAGTGCAATCAAGGTCAGACCACTTAATAAAGCAATAATTATTTCTATACCAACAATCAAATAAGTGGTAGTAAATTTACTAACCCTAGATTTCTCCAAACTAATTTTTATCACAAAACCTCCAATTTTTAATCATTACTTTCTTAGGCTTTGAAGTACAAATAGCATCCCAGAATGCCTATGAAAAGTGCATTTATTACTAGACATTAGAGCCTATCCTAAAAATAATTGACGGTGAAAAATATCTGCGTAGCGTGCGGTAAGGTCTAAGGCGCTATATCTCAGGACTTACGCAACATCAGACATCTGGGGACAACCACAGGGGGATTGAACCCGAAAAAACGCTATATGTATAAGCTTTGCGTAAGTCCTGATCTGCATTTATCTGCGGTCTAAAACTGCTAAAAATGACTTTTCCCATAGGCTCTCAATGGGTTACTTAAACTCACATCTTGCACCTGGCGGTTGAAACCGCAGCTACACAAACTCGCACCGGCTCCCGACAGGTTACAAAACCCTTGATTTTCGGTTAGTCCGCGCTTTTGGGACGAGGAGATGCAATAGCCTCAGAATTCCATTCTGAAGGCTTGGTGCAAGATGTGAGTTAAACAAAATCTCAGTTATACTCCACGCTGGCGGTGGGATGAAAGGCTTTCGCGATGACGAACTGTGCCCTTGACCAAGGTGAAGCGTAGCTGAAACGCGAGATTGGGCAGGCGTGAGGAATTGTCAATCCCTGAGAACTTAAGGGTGCAGAGTTGTCGTATACTTGCATTATTTACGTGAGTGAGTAGAGCGTAAATATGTTGGTACTGGAGGCAAAACTGAAGGGCGAAAAACAGCAGTTCGAGTTGCTCAATGATGCAATTCGCACGGCTCGATTTGTCCAGAATTCTTGTCTGCGGTACTGGATGGACAACCGGGGCACCAATAAATACCACCTGTACAAACTCTGTGCATTGCTTGCTGCAAATGTCGAATTCCCCTGGTGCAAGAAGCTCAACTCCCAAGCCCGTCAAGCTCACGCCGAACGTGCCTGGGGAGCCATTTCGCGCTTCTTTGAAAACTGCAAAAAGCAGATTCCCGGCAAGAAAGGCTATCCCCAATTCAAACGCCCTCAAATCCGCGCTTCTGTGGAATATAAAACCACAGGCTGGAAGCTGTCCGAGTGCCGACAGTTCATCACCTTCACCGATGGATTCAAAGCCGGAAGGTTTAAGATGTGGGGCACTCGTGATTTGCACTTCTACCAGATTGATCAGATCAATCGAGTCAGAGTGGTGCGGCGCAGTGATAGCTATTATGTTCAGTTTTGCCTGGACGTAGAGCGCACTGAAGACCGAGAGCCAACCAAACACACAGTTGGATTGGATGTAGGACTGGCTCATTTTCTGACCGACAGTGACGGCAATCAGGTCGAGAATCCACGTCACCTGCGTCATGCTGAGCGGCGATTGAAAAAGGTTCAGCGTCGCGTGTCTCGCAAGCAGAAAGGGTCTGCAAACCGCAGAAAAGCCGTCAACCGTTTGGGTAGAGCGCATCTCAAAGTTCAACGTCAACGTAAAGACTTTGCCTGTAAGTTGGCAAGGTGCGTAGTGAAGTCTAACGACCTCGTGGCGTATGAAGATTTGAAGATTCGCAACATGGTCAAGAATCATCACCTGGCTAAATCGATTAGTGATATGGCTTGGGGTGAGTTTCGCCGTTGGGTGGAGTATTTTGGCAAAGTGTTTGGAGTCGTCACCGTGGCGGTGTCGCCCCAATACACGAGCCAAGACTGCTCGAACTGTGGTGAAAGAGTCAAGAAGGCGTTGAGTCAGAGAACGCATCTTTGTCCGCACTGCGGATATGTTGCAGACCGTGACCATAATGCTGCTATCAACATCTTGAATAAAGCAATCAGTACGGTGGGGCACATCGTAACTGCTGCGCCAGACGCAGAAAACGCCTGTGGAGAGTCCGACCTCTCTCGTTGAATTGGCAACAATTGAGCATAAGTCGTCTCGTTGAAGCAGGAATTTCAAAAGAGCAATCTTTGGAATCCCCCGCTATATCGGTACGCCGAGCGAGCGGTGGGAGGATGTCAATCAAGTATGACACTACTTAATGATTCAATTGGAACTGTGAAGACGTAGTAGATAACCCCAGCTCCCAAGGTGAGTACGGCAAGGCTAAACAGAATCACCCAGCGATCCGCAGGTTCGTATGTATCCTCATCAATGTCATGTCGAACAGCGAAGTAGTGCTGGGTTGACAGCAATACCGTTACCAAACCAACTAAGGAAAACACTAAACCTAACTTCCACCCATTACCAGGGGGTTGAGGCGCAAGAGGTGGACGGAGGAGACGAAGACGGACGATCAGAACACCAAATCCCATCAGCGCGATCGCACTCCGCATCCATGCTAGGTAGGTGCGTTCATTTGCCAAATGATCCCGCACTCGCTCGGAAGTCCGTCGTTTCGGTTTCTCTAGTTTTTCTGTCCTCACATTTATAGGTTTAAACAATAGCTGCACACGATACCACCCTTAATTATTAGTTTAGATGTACAAATATGCACAAGCTTTATCGCTTCAGAAGCACTTTGAACCAGAACCCAATCTTCCAGAAAATTTTATCAGGTCTATAACAATTCTCGTTTGGATGCAGTACAGTTTTTTAACCCCACCCCAATCCCCTGTTCGCTTGCAAAGAGGGGAACAGGGGGGTGAGGTTCCGAGTATATTGCAACGAAGTGAGAACCGCTAGATTAGCCAGAGTATGATAGCTGTTCAACAGTTTATCTCTTGTAGCTTTTCATACCCTGGCGGTCATTCTGCTACTCTTTAGAGGAAAAACGCCTAAAGTGCTAAACAGGCGTGAAAAATTTAATCCTCGATTGGTGCGTTAGGAATTTGCGCTTCCACATCCGCTGACGACAAGTTAGGAATAGACCAAGTACCCTCACCTGCTTTGAAAACTTTCGCAGCAGGAACGTTGAATTCAACTGCACCAGTTTCTGGATTAGTTTTAGCCACTAATTGGGTTCCAGCGACTATTTTGAGAGCTACAGGCTCCCCTAATTCTTGTCCTTGGGTGTCACCAGGGGTTAAGCCAGCTACTTTGACACCACTTGCCAAGTAAACGCCATCACAGTTCCAATCATCGTCCGTGACTTTACCATTCCCCAGGTAGTAGAGAGTACTTGCTTGGGAAAAGTTAGCTTTTTTGGCTTTATGAGCATAGACAGCCAATGTCTTCCCGGTTTCATTGCGGCACTGCCCCCAGTCTGCTGCTGTCTCTAAGATATATTTTTGCAGTTGCAACTCACCGAGCTTCTGTTGTATTTCCTCTGGTGTATAACCGGAATTATCGGGTGCGTCCTTTGCTTTCAAGAGGCTGTCAAGAGATTGAGTCACCTCAGTGTAGTCAGGACTCTGGGTAAGTTTCGGTCTGTCTGCCCAAGAAGGTTGAGCGATCGCTTACAAATTGTCGTGGGAAAGTCTCACCCCTGGTTTGGGCTTGCAGAGATTTCCGTAACAGAACTTTCTACAACCAGTTGGGTAATGCGAGAGTCTGGCTCTGGAGCGCAGCAAATATTTGAGCAAGCCTTGCAAAATTGGGGAATCGATCCCACCCAGTTAAATGTAGTTTTAGTATTGAACAGTAGCGAGATGGTGAAGGCAGTGGTTGAAGGCGGTGTCGGTGCAGCCGCGATTCCTGAATCAATGGTGGAAAAAGAGCTACAACTCTCTACACTGCACGCGGAATTTCCCCTTCCTTAGGGGGGATGAGTGCCTCTCGCTAACTTTTACAGCAAGAACGCGACAAGTAAGAGCAAACAGCGCTTCGCTACAGACTCAATACATTTCGGTTCAGGTTTTGATGTATTGCAACCCAAGCGACCAGCAATTTTCAGTCATCTAATACTGGGAAGGGCAACAGGAGCGCGATCGCCCCTAGAGGTTTCGGGGTCTAATTATTTCACCCCAAAAGAAGCATTCGTTCAACGGGCAACGCCTGCTAGGGTAGTGATAGATGAGCGATCTAGATCGATACTACAAAGTGCTGGGACTAGAGCCTGGAGCGTCACTCGAAGAAGTGAACCAGGCTTATAGGGACTTGGCTTTTATTTGGCACCCCGATCGCATCCCGAAAGATAATCCTCGGTTACAGCAAAAAGCTCAAGAAAAACTCAAAGAGATTAATCAGGCACGCGATCGCTTGCGGTCAATTCGACCGAGCGAAAAGAATCGAAATGCCGAAGCTCCGCCACGCGATCGCGCTCATCCACCGAGTTCTTACTATCAATCTAGTTACTCCTATCAATCACCGCCTCAATCTCCCCATCAGACTCCTAAGCCGCATTCCGACTTGAGCGGAGCCAACTTGAGCGGAGCCAATCTCAAAGAAAAAGACTTGTCAGGAAGAAATTTGAGCAATGCCAACCTCAGCAACGCCAATTTGAGCGATGCCTTTTTGCATAAGGTGAATCTTCAGGGAGCCAACCTAGAAAAAGCGAATCTTTTTAGAGCCAACCTGCTGCAAGCGAACCTAAGCAATGCTAATTTGCGGGAAGCTAACTTAATTGGAGCCGATCTCAGTGGAGCCGATTTGAGGGGAGCCGATTTGAGGGGCGCTAAGGTTGGCTCGCAAGACCGAATCCTGGTTAAACTGACTGGAGCGAACTTAGCGGGAGCAATCCTACCCGATGGCAGCATCCACGCTTAGGAAATTGCCCCCTCTGTGTTAACACAGAGGCGTTTGGGGGGTGAGGTTTCGGCTAACCCCACCTCCTCCCCGCTCTTCAAGGGACGCCAAACTCTTTACAATATTAAGTAAGGTTAAAACGTTTATCACAAAATAGAGTCAGAATCAATGGCGTTATTCGGATTTGGTAAAAAGCAAAGTCTGCCCACGATCGAGCAAGCATTGCCGGGACGCGCAGAACCCATGCAAGTCCCCGCTATTCACTATGTAAACGGTAATCCGCTGAAACCTCCTTATCCCGATGGGATGGAGATGGCGATGTTTGGCTTGGGGTGTTTCTGGGGAGCAGAACGTATATTCTGGAAGCAACCCGGAGTTTTCACCACCGCAGTTGGCTATGCAGCAGGAGTCACCCCAAACCCCACTTATCACGAGGTTTGTTCGGGCATGACAGGTCACAATGAAGTGGTTTTCGTTGTGTTTGACCCGAAAGTGATTAGTTACGAAACACTCCTGAAACTCTTCTGGGAAAGCCACGATCCTACCCAAGGGATGCGCCAAGGCAATGATACCGGCAGCCAGTACCGTTCCGGAATTTATGTGTATTCAGACAGCCACAAGAAGCTGGCTGAAGCATCAAGAGACGCTTATCAGCAAGCCCTGAAAGCCGCCGGGTATGGGACAATTTCTACTGAGATTCTTGATGCCCCTGAGTTCTATTACGCAGAAGGCTATCATCAGCAGTACCTTGCCAAAAACCCAAATGGGTATTGTGGGCTAGGTGGGACGAACGTTGCTTGTCCGGCAATGACGAACGCTTGAAATAGAAGTTCTGTCTTTTAGCGATCGCTCACCAGAAATCAATATCTTTACCCGGTATGCTCTGAAGCGGGTTGGTGCGTTCGTGGCACTGGTTCCTTAAAGCGTGATGAACTTGTTTAACCTAGAATTTGCAGTGGTTTGAGCAGTTCTCACTCTTTAGCAAATCAGTGCCACAATTTTTGCTGCTTGAATTGTCAAACAAAGCCTTGAAAAAAAGGCGGTAACAATATGAAATCTGTCAATCAGCGCTTCGACTCAGATTTCCTGCGGTCAGTTGCTAACTTCATCGCTATTCTTGCCGCATTTGCGATTAATGTCTATGCAAATGTTGCTCCTCCCAATGGATTGACAATTGGGGAAATTTCTAATCGCTTCTTCAGTGAAGTCCCAATCATCCCCGCCAACTATGCTTTTGCGATTTGGGGAGTCATTTATTTGGGTTTGATTAGTTTTGGAGTCTATCAAGTTCTACCCGCTCAAAGACAAAATCCCTATCTGCGTCGGGAAGGGTATTTTTTGGTATTAGCAAGTATTGCACAAATCGCTTGGGTGTTTCTTTTCGAGTACCAACTGTTTACACTCTCAGTTGTGGCAATGCTGTTCATATTACTGCCCCTGATTGGGATTTATCTACGGTTGGGAATTAGTTTAGAACGATCGAGGACACAAAAATGGTTAGTTCACATTCCCTTGAGCATCTATCTAGGCTGGATTAGTGTTGCGACAATTGTGAATGTGGCGAGTACGCTTGACTATTTGGGTTGGAATGGTTGGGGCATCAGTCCTCAAATATGGACGGTAATTCTGCTGGTTGTAGCGGCAGCGATCGCTGCTACGATTACCATAAAACGGGCAGATATTGCCTACCCCTTCGTAATTATCTGGGCATTCGTAGCGATCGCGGTACGTCAAGCCAATCAACCTTTAATTGCTGCCACAGCGGTTGTACTCGCGATCGCGTTAGGGTTATTAATTTTATGGCGTCAACTGCGCCGTCCTGATGTGGCAATTTAATCTATAAAATCCGGTTGATTACAGCCAAAAAGAACCTTCCCCCTCTCCGTTAACAGAGAGGCGAAGATGCAAAAGGTTTTCTGGCTCGCCGCTCCTTTGAAGGAGAGGAACTGGGGGTAAGGTTTTTTGGGGGACGATTTCTTGCTGGCAAAGGTTTTTTCTGCATCCTACTCCCAAAAAGACCGGAACCGAAGCTTTACCGGGGAGCGTAATTCAAACTCCAACGTTCACCAAATCGGAGCTACCAAAAGCAAAAAACCTCAGTACCCATCGGGGATGTACTGAGGAGCTTCTTTCGAGTCCTATTGTTTTTTATCTGAAGTCCCGTTCGCTTTGTTCTCTACATTACAGCCGAAATTTGCTCCACCAACGAAAGCCGTCCTTTACACACGGCGCGAAGCAGACGGTCGATGACATCTCTCTCTTCTTCACCCAGCGAATCATCTAATAGCGCTGCCATAAGTCCGTAGCGGTCAGCCAGCGTCAGGGAACCAGAGTAAGTAACCTGAGCGAATAACTCGGAGAGGGCGGTGGGGAGAAGTTGGATAGAAGGCATCGCTTGGGACTTGAACTCGATATCTATAATATCGGTGAATTTCCGGTTGTCATTGGTGATGCGATGGGATATCTAAAAGTGATTCTTTTGGGCATCTTTTGCGATCGCGATCGCAAAAACTTGTGACTGAGATCGCACAATTTGTGCGATCTCAGTCACTTAATGGCTTCCTGGCTAAAACTCCACTTTTGTGCTGAATTGAGACTCAGAGCGGCTTCAGCCTTAGGAGTCTCAAGATTTCAAGTCAACAGCAAGGTCAAGGGAGCCAATAAGGGACTCCTTGGAATACCAATTCCCGGCACCACTTTCGCCCCGTAGTAGCTAACAAGTGTGACAATTACTCTCACCAAGACAATGAAGAGCGAATCTGCACGGGTAAATTGGTACAGCGCCACAACTATCGCAATCCTAAATGATTCGTGAAGGCGAGATCCCCGACTTCGTAAGAGTTGTCGGCGATCTGAAGCGCTGGCTCACAACTCAAATAGGGTTGCTATAGACGAAAATCCAGGGAATAATTAGAGAAATACAGATGAGGAAAATTTGTAGTTCGATAGAAATACTATGCTGAGAATTGCGATCGTAGCTCTATTAACTTTGGAGATAGTGTTACTGTCTGCATTAGCGCTATCTCCAGCTAATGCGACTAGCAGCGACTTTGAAAATTACATCTGGAGCTTTGCGGATGTAGGCACTCATCAAGTTGTTTGTAAGAAAATTGTGATGCATCCGGAAAAACAGTTGCACTCCGGAGAATCTCGCAGACAAGTTGTAAAGATGTCTTCTACCTCTACAGTTGTGAGTGATAGTTATTGTGCTTCCTCAACGAAACCCGATGCGGGAAGCTAAGTAGATGGATCTAATTATTTGTAGGATGGGTAAAGCGTAAGCGTTACCCATCAAACCTGTGTCATGCGTTGGGTAACGTTGCCTCAACCATTCCCTACATTAGATGCGCGAGTTTAATTATGTCTACCTACTTAATCAGTTACCTCAATACTAAGGTGACTGGAATGCACCTCGCATCTTAGTTTTCTTTATTCCCAGGCTGGAGTCTAGGAAAAAGAAAATTGCTTTTGTCCAACATATTTGCTCCCCCTCAACCTCTTTTTAAGGGAGGTTACGGGGAAGCAAGGGCATCATCGCGGCATAACGCGATCGCCTTCCCCTATCTAATTAGACACTCCTGAGCAATTCGATGAGAGCGATAGTTACAGGAAGATAGCGCCCGCTACCAAGAGATTATTACCCGCAAAACTCGCATAATGCCAATATTTTAATCCTTAAACCTATATCTCAAACTTTATATTTTTAGGTTCGGGTATCTCTACCTTCCTAATTCCAAGTTTCCGTCTAAAGTAGCATTTACAAAGTTAAAAAAATTCTATTAAAATTTTGTTAAGTAATTTTTCCTTAAAAGAATGAATTACTTCACAAGGCAAGACATCAATAGAACGGAGCCTCTTCTAATCCAAATTTTACCTTACTACAATTAGGAGGTTAGTGATGAGAATTGCACAGGTGGCCCCATTATGGGAGCGAGTGCCACCTCCAGCCTATGGCGGCATTGAATTGGTTGTGGGTTTACTCTGCGATGAATTAGTCCGGCGCGGTCATGAGGTCACTTTGTTTGCATCTGGTGATTCCATCAGTTTGGCTAAATTAGAATCTGTTCATCCGCAGGCAATCCGTTTAGACCCCTCAGTTAAGGAATATAGCGTTTACGAAATGCTACAACTGAGTCGAGTTTATGAGCAGGCGGATAAGTTTGATATCATTCACTCTCACATGGGCTGCGCTGCCTTGCCTTATGCCAACCTGGTAAAAACGCCCACCGTTCACACGCTGCATGGCATTTTCACCCCAGACAATGAAAAGCTGTTTATGCACGCCCGCCGTCAACCTTTCATTAGTATCTCCAATGACCAGCGGGAACCCAGACTAAATCTGAACTGCGTTGCTACAGTTTACAACGGCATCGATCCATCTATTTATGAGTTTTACCCTCAGCCGGATAACCCCCCTTACTTGGCTTTTCTAGGTAGAATCTCACCTGAAAAAGGACCACATTTGGCAATAGAAATTGCTAAACGTTCTGGCTGGCACTTAAAGATGGCTGGGAAAGTGGATGTCGTTGATGTGGAATATTTTGAGCAGGAAATTAAGCCCCACATTGATGGCAAGCAGATCGAATATTTAGGTGAAGCAAACCACGCTCAAAAAAATGCATTGATGGGAAGGGCAGCTGCAACCTTGTTCCCAATTACCTGGCGCGAACCGTTTGGGTTAGTAATGGTTGAATCGATGGCAGCGGGGACGCCAGTGATTGCAATGCAGATGGGTTCTACACCAGAAGTGATTGCCCACGGAAAGACAGGCTTTTTGACCCACAACGTTGAAGAAGCGATCGCGGCAATTGATAAAGCTGCCCAATTGAACCGCTACGCTTGTCGAGAACACGTACTAACCTACTTCAGCGTGCAACGGATGACTGATGGTTACGAAGCAGTTTATCAACAAATCTTGGCAGAGCGCTTTTCGCAAAATGGTCACGTCCGCAGTCAATCTAGATTGTGTAGCACGCATTAATCGCAGGATCGCTAATCGTTTTGAGGAATCTTACAGGGAGAAGGAAGCTTTTGCCTTTGTAATTGCTCTTGTACTCAATGGCGGGTTTGTCATTGTTGAGGCAGTTTATGGCTTCCTAATTCATTATCAGACTCTGCTTGCTATTCAGGTAGAGACTGGCAAGCAGAGTCACCCTTGTGCCTTGGCTCCAGACAGCCTCGTTTAGCAACAGTTACTTTTGTTCCTTACCCGATTCGGGTTGATTAGTTCGTTGAGTCGCAGCCGGATTCTCCATACTTTCTGCTTCGGCTCTTCTAGCATCAACACCTTCATCCAGAAGCTCCTGTGGATCTACTGAGAGGTCAGCAGCAGTATCAATCCGACCATTAGCATTAGTGTTGGGTTTGATTGAAGAACCTTTATGATTGGCGTGACCACTAGGCATCAGTTTTTCCTCAATTTGAATGAATCAATCTATTTCAGCTTAGACTCGTTGTTTGAGGGAAATACCCTATCCTAAGGCTTAAATTCGACTGAAAAAATCAACATTTTTGGTGAGTTTCTGCCTAGCCATTTTGCGTCAATTTGTACTCAAGAAGTATAGATAGAGACGCGATCGAGGCTCCCGCAATCCTTTAATTGATCGGTCACTGTCGCGTAAGATGAGCAGGAAGCGCGGCAGACTCGTGTCGTGACGCACGCTTCATAACTGTCTCAGAGCGCCGGACGGACGCGCTAGCGGTCGGTGCGCCCCAATTTGAGGCGGCGGTGACGGTTCCCGTGTAGGTCAGGACTTACGCAAAGCTTATACATATAGCGTTTTGTAGGGGCAATCCCCTTGTGGGTGCCCCCAGATGTGGTGATGTTGCGTAAGTCCTGAAACTCTCAATTTATTACTGATAAAGCTTGCAATGACTGCATTGACTCCTGCCTACGTTCTCGCCCTAGACCTCGGTACTACCGGCAACCGAGCGATCTTATTTAATGCTGAAGGGACGGTTGTTAGCTCTGCTTACAAAGAACTGACTCAGTATTATCCCCAACCGGGTTGGTTAGAGCATGACCCCAGAGAAATTTGGCAAGATACGTGTTGGGCGATGCAGAGTGCATTGCAGAAGGCGGGGATAACGACAAAAGATATTGCTGCAATTGGGTTAAGCGTACAGCGAGAAACTTGTCTGCTGTGGGACAAAACCACGGGGCGACCTTTACATAATGCAATTGTCTGGCAAGACCGCCGCACCGCACCGCTGTGCAATCAATTAACTCAACAAGGTCACGCAGCAGATATCTACGATCGCACGGGGTTAGTGTTAGATGCCTACTTTTCTGCAACTAAATTAGCTTGGTTGTTGGAACACATTCAACGAGAATATCCCCCCATCGACTTAGAGAATGTTTTAGCAGGCACGATTGATACCTGGATTCTCTGGAACCTAACCGGCGGTAAGGTACACGCCACCGATGATAGTAACGCCAGTCGCACGATGTTGATGAATTTGGCTTCGCGGGAGTGGGATGAGACGCTACTGAAGTTATTTGGAATTCCCGCTCATTTGATGCCGAAAATTCAGGCAAGTTTAGGCTTATTTGGTTACACTCAACCGGAATTATTAGGCGGTGAGGTGCCAATTACGGCAATTTTGGGCGATCAACAAGCTTCCTTATTTGCTCATGGTTGCGATCGCCCTGGTTTATTAAAATGCACCTATGGTACTGGCTGCTTCTTAGTTACACATACCGGAGAAAACATGCAGCGATCGCGCAATCAACTCCTTTCTACCGTCGCGTGGACGCAGACAGACAAGGACGGAAAAATCCAAGTCGGCTATGGCATGGAAGGCAGTATATTCACCACTGGAGCCTGCATACAATGGTTGCGGGATGGGATTAAACTAATTACGGCGGCGAGCGTTACAGAACGAATGGCGCAGCAGGTGGCGGATAACGGGGGTGTTTACTTCGTTCCCGCGTTGAGTGGTTTGGGTGCGCCGCACTGGGATATGAGTGCCAGGGGGGCATTTTTCGGCATTACGGGCGGGGTGCAGCGAGAACATATTGTCAGGGCAGTGCTGGAAGCGATCGCCTTCCAAGTCAAAGAAGTTGTACAGGCAATCAACCAAGATAGCGGCACCAATATTGCCTTGCTAAAAGTAGATGGTGGAGCTTGTCAAAATGACTTTTTAATGCAGTTTCAAGCTGATGTTTTAGGTATTCCCGTAGAACGTCCAGCCGTTCTCGATGCTTCTGCACAAGGTGCCGCTTTTGCTGCTGGTTTGGCAGCTAATTTTTGGCAAGATTACGCCACATTAACAGCGAGTCGTCAAATTGACCGAACTTTCCAACCTGGTGCGGGAGTCACCCAGGCGCAGGCGAATTTTACAATATGGCAAAAAGCAGTTGAAAGAGCCAAACATTGGATAGATGAATAGGGCATTGCTTACCCTGAAATGAGGAATTTTTAACGCTCTCGGTACGCTAAGGAGAACAAATATCTCTGCGTACCGAGAGCGCTTTCCTTTGGGAACCGAGAGCGTTTAAAAATCAAGTTAACTGATTATTACAAAGGGTTATTGACAAATTTAAAATAAGTCAAATTGCGCTGTAAATACGATAATTGGCAGCGAGTTACTGACAACCTGATGCTCCAGCGAGGGGATGGCTTCTGGGAGACGACGCTCTCTGTCCCTCCGGCGGGAACTACGCTGAATATATCTATTGATTGATGTCCAATCCGGTTGTGTTAGCTAGGGTATTTATAAGGATATACAAAAGTTTTATCGCTTTGAATGCTCCTTGAATAAAATTGCTTAAAACACCGGATGAAAGACTTAATCCGAAAACTATCATCATTCTCCAGCAACAGAGTTAGTAGTTTTGGAGGCTGGGTAAGGCAAGATGTTCTATTGTTTGACTCATTATATGCTGCCCAAGAGATTGCTTTTATCCTCGGTGGTGAATGGGATGGCTGTAATGGGGTTACATTGCTGAAAAAGGATGAAGTAGCTGTTAACACGGCTGCTAAATTATTGGGTGCAGAATGGTGTTATAGCGAAGATAAAAGTACCATTTTAATCAGATTTGCTGCTGATGAGCTGAAGCGGCGTTATGCAGCCGGAGAAAGGTATTTTATCAATGCTAACTTAAGAGGTGCTTGGCTTTGTGAGTGTTTACTTAGCGAAGCGAATCTGAGTTGGGGAAAACTGAATTTAGCGAACTTAAGTGGATCTAACCTAAGTAAAGCGAACTTAAGTGAGGCGGATTTGAGTGAAGCTAATTTGAGCGAAGCAAATCTGAGTGCAGCCAACCTAACTAGAACGAATCTAGCTAAGGCTAACCTGCGGCTGGCAGATTTAAGAGGGGCAAATTTGAGTAAAGCTTTCTTAAGTGAAGCTAACCTCAGTGAAGCTGATTTAAGGGGAGCAAATTTAGAGTTGGCAGACTTAAGAGGCGCAGATTTGAGTGGAACGAACCTGAGTGGGGTCAACTTGAAAGGTGCCAAGGTAATTGAAGCGGATTTGGCGAGAGCAACCCTATCGAATGATGAAATTTAAGTAGTATGGATACATTATTAAGCATTGCAATTGGCATTGGTTTGAGTGCGGCTTGTGGCTTTCGGATTTTTGTACCGCCGCTAGTGATGAGCATGGCAGCACTTTTTGGACATCTGCCACTAGCACCGAATTTTGAGTGGATGGGAACTTATCCGGCGTTGGTGACATTTGCAGTGGCGACTTGTATTGAAATTGCCGCTTATTACATTCCGTGGATAGATAATTTGCTAGATATCGTTTCTACACCAACCGCGATCGCAGTCGGCACTTTCTTGACTGCTGCCATCTTTCCACACAACGATCCTTTAGTTCAGTGGACAATCGCAGTGATTGCGGGTGGAGGTTCGGCGGGTATCGTGCAAGCCTTAACGGGAATGGTTCGCTTTTCTTCAACCGCACTCACCGGAGGATTCGGCAATGCGGTGGTTTCCAGCCTGGAAGCAGGCAGTGCGATTATTTTATCAATCCTGGCGATTTGGTTGCCTGTCGTGGCTGTCGCCTTGGTAATCAGTTGTGGGATCTTGTTTTGGAGGAAAGGATATCTCAGGGTACCTAATCCAAGGGAGTCTTGAAAAGCGACGCTTATGGCATAAAATACCCCCTTCCCGGATAGAGAAGGGGGTTATATTTTCTGTATAAAGTTTAGATATGACGGGAAATTACAGTTGGACAGGCGGTTAGCGCGGTGGCGTTTCTTAACCATGACATGGAATCATCAAGTAAGCGCCAATGCCTAACTCAGTTCCAACTATAATTTATTGTAGTACAAATTGAGCTATCGCGTCAAGTGTTGGCTTCAATAAATTGCGAAAGCAAACAACGAAGCATACACCAGTTGTCCTGAATCTTCGACCAACTGACCCGCAAAGTTTTTCCCTTTACAGGTATGCAACCGCAGACTCAAGAAGCGTTCTTCTTCTTTGAGCCGAAATCTTTCTGCGGGTGTTTGACTCAGCCAATCGCTAACTTGTAACTGTTTTTCCTGACGGCTTTTGTGCAACTGCTGGCGCAGTTCTTGCAGATTGCTGGCTGCAAAAGGAAGCACGGATTTGTCGCTTGCTTTTGCGTGCTTTTGGGCATTCATCGCCGCCACACCATAGCAGAAGCAAACCAGAGGCATCCACACTTCCTGGAAGTAAGCCGCAGTTGGAGCAATTTCCACGCCAACTAACTGATTCCGAATCCAGAACAATGCCCCCGTTTGCTGGGGAAGCAATTCAAATCGGCTTTGATATTGGGTCAGAAAGGTGCGTTTTTTACTGAGAATTTGCTCTAAGTGACCGCGTTGAGGTAAATCAAACCGCTGATTTAGACGCTCAATTTCTTTCCAGAGTTTGCTATAGTCTTCCTGACCCCGGAATTGCAATGCTTGAAAGCGCAATTGTAGGGGGAGAATGAAGAACCATTGTTCTCGACCTTCTAAATAACCGCCTTGACCAGATTGCACGCAGCAGGCATCTTTAAACATGAGTTTCTGTCCCGCAGCAATAAATGCTGACCGACACAAAGCATGATTTTGTGCTTGGTCTTGGATATAACCCATGTGCAGGGGAACAATCGCCACACCTGTTGATGGGTTATGGAGTTCTACATTTCCATAGCCGTGAACTCGACTGAGTTTCAATCCAGAGAGGGGACTGGTAAATTGACCTGGGCAATCTGGACTGAAGATGGGGACTACAGTCATTGCTCCAGACTGTTGAGGAATTCCAAAGCGGTAAGGAGAGAGATCGACTTTGTTGGGGATTATTAACTCTAATTGATGGTAGTCCATGTGGCTAACTCCTTTTCTTGGAATATGAGTTTTTGGCGTAGGAATTCCTGCAAAGATGCTTCGGTTTGCTTTGCACTGGCGATCGCAAATAGCGAATTCAGCAAGTCTTCAAAATCGTCTTGATGCCAGAATTCTCTCTGGAGGAGGTTAGCCGCAGGTCGTCTCAATTCCAGGTCATCCAGTGCGGTAAACTTGCTATGGCAGAAGACAATTGGAGTATGAATACCCAATTGCGGCAAGGTGGCAACGACTCTTTCTAAGTCTCCCGGATACATATTTTCGTAACCATCAGAGACAATGGCGACTAAATCGGGTGAGTCTTCTAAAGCATCCACTAAAGCACCTGCCAAGTCGGTGTAACCTTCTGGCATGGGTAATTCGCCAACTCCCCCAACTGTATGAACTTTGAGGTTAGCGCAGCATTTTTCGAGTACCAATTTGAGGGCGACTGATTGTGCCAGATAGCAGTATTCGCGATCGCCATAACTTCTCGTCGAAGCAGACGCATCCAACACCAAAGCCAATTGACCTGAAAATTTCGGCAGGTTTACCGCAGCTTGTTCGACATAATGCTGCAAAGCTGACATTAATTCCGGCGATTTTCCACCCCGATACAAATGCACCAAGGTTGCGGAAATATCACCGCGATTGGTTGCCGTTACTGTCTTGGGACGCTCTGGAAGCGCTTCAAATTGACTATATTGTTGATGAACGAGGGTATATTTAACTTCGCCTACCGCCGGAATTAAACCTGTTCCCAGAGGAGAATGATACAGAAAAGGTAGGATTGCTTTTACCGATTCTGGATTATGGGCATAACGCAACAGATAGCGACGCAAATCGCTTTTATCAATTGCGTCGGACAGCTTCACAGAACCCCGCGCCACATTCTTCCCCAGCGCGTGTTCAATTGCATCCACAACCGCAGGACGACGGCGCAAAGCCATATCCTCAAATTGGGGATGATTGAGGATGTACTGGAGAATCGCCTTCGCGGTATGTTTGTGATTAGCTCGTACCCGTCGCAGTGCTAAAAAGACGGTCAAAACTTGGTCTGGGTGCAAAATCGCCAACAAAAAATTAGTGACGCGATCGCTAGTTTGACGCGCTTCCTTCGACATCCCCACACGAGAGCGTTGCAGCAACTGAAACAAAATCCGCAGGCGCTGCCCCGTTGTAACATGGGTGATGAGAGCCAAAAGCGCGTACAATTCTGGATTTTGTTCGTAGGCTTCCCGATGCAGAGATTCATCGCTCCAGCGTGGGGGTTGTCCGTTATAACGCAGGAGAAATGGCTCATTACAAGAGCGCAGATGCACAATAATATTCAAGATGGCTGGTTGGGTTGCATCCATTATTTGACTCCTTGCATTACAAAGCTGGAGCGTATCTCCGCTGATGTTTAGGAACGCTCTGATTACTTTGATGAATTCTCTAGTGGCAACAAGCGACTCGACCACTTGTATCTTATATACTACATATATATTACACTTTAAATTGAGTTGCCACAAGAGGGCAACAAGCGATCGCAAGCATCTCACTTGTGAAAATTTGCAAAGACCTACAACTATTCCCCCGCAGACAGAGGGAAGACAAGGAAAAACTTTTTTTCATGGGGAAGTAGAATTTCAGGATATCGCCCTCCCTATCCCCCGCTTTTAGGAGGGAAGATCAGGAATAAATTTTTATTCCGGAGGGTTGAGGTGGGGTTCCGAACGGCGATGTATTAATTTCTCAATATGGCTAAAGCAGATTTTCATTTTTACGCGGAATTGAATGATTTCTTGCCACGCAAAAAAAGGCACGTAACCATTACTCATGTTTTTGAGGAACGAGCCTCGATTAAGGACACGATCGAATCTTTGGGCGTCCCTCATCCGGAAGTGGATTATCTCGAAGTCAACGGCAAACCAGTCGATTTCTCCTATATTGTGACTGATAGCGATCGCATCCATATTTATCCGATTTCTGCGGCGACTGAAAACACACCTATCGTCTCTCTCGTTCGTCCTCAACCGTTAAAATTTCCTCGCTTCGTTCTAGATATTCATTTAGGGAAGCTAGCGACATCTTTGCGAATGTTAGGCTTTGATACCCTGTATCGAAATGACTATGACGATCTAGAGTTAGCTCAAATTTCTGCAACTGAAGAACGGATTCTCTTGACTCGCGATAAAGGTCTGTTGATGCGTAGTTTGGTAACACATGGATATTATGTTAGAGAAACTAATCCAGAACGACAAGTGGGAGAGGTAATGCGACGTTTTGAGCTGATTAAATTTGTCAAACCGTTGCAACGATGTTTGCGTTGTAATGGATTATTAGAACCTGTGGCTAAGGAATTGATTCTTGACCAAGTGCCACCCAATGTCCAACAATATATAAATGAATTTTCTCGCTGTCGCGAATGCGCTCATATTTATTGGAAAGGCACGCATTATGAACGGATGCAGCAGTTTATCGAGGAACTAATTTCCTCAGATCGAGTTGGAGTAAATTCTGTAAAAAAGCCAGTTTTTTGAGCCTTGAATTGTTTATTTTAACGGCAATTATAGCAATTATATTTTATTAGTTAAATTATTTCTTTCTTTGTGTTCTTAGTGTCTTTGTGGTTCACTAACATTCTTTTAAACGCCAATCTTTTTTAAACTTCTATAGGCGGTAAACAACGAGCAAAGCTTTATATGTGTTAAGATAAATATAAATAATAGCTGTTTAATGAATGAGTTGTATTGACTATTTTTATCGCCTGATATCCCGCCGAGACTATAGCGCTTACGAACTCTTGAAGAAAGGACAATCAAAGGGATTTGAGCCAAACGAAATCTCCGAGGCTATCAATGATTTGCAACAGAAAGATTATCAATCCGACACGCGCTTAGTCGCCAACTTGATTGCATACTCTCAAGGTAAATATGGGAAATCTATGGTAAGGCGCAAGTGTATGGAAAAAGGGATTTCCTCGGAGGTATTCGAGCAAGTCTGGAGCGAACAAATTGAAGCAGAGGGAAGCGAGGATACAGACGAGTTGGATGGTTTAAAGACAAAGGTTATGCGAAAGTACAAAATTGATGATTTTCAAAGTATCGACCCAAAAACCAAAGCCAAGTTATTGAATTACTTACAATACAGAGGTTTTAATGCTTTTGAAGTTTTGAAGCAATGGCAGAGGCAACAAGCAGAAGCTGAGTAACCAATCGGGAATTTGTTATCGCTAGATTATTCTAGAAACTTGTAATTTGCGGTTCCCTTATCCCTCACCTGAAGTTTGCAGCCAGTATGAAAGAGATTGTCACATTCTTTTTTGGATTGGGCATGGTGTTCAACGCCAGCTTGTTTATTCCACAAGCAATAAGAATTGTTCAGACTAAGAGTTCTAAGAATGTAGCCTTGATTACTTTTTTAGGTTTTAATTTTATTCAGCTTAATGGGGTTCTCTACGGCTATTATCAAAATGATTTAGTTTTGATGTATGGAAACTTGATTAGTTTTATTAGTTGTGCAACCGTAACAGTTTTGGCAATTATATACCGAGACAAGGAACCTAGGTAAAGAGTAGGAACGTATAGTTGTGTGTTTTTACCTCCGTGTTAATTTATATTCGGCTATGGAGACAAGCACTATTTAGTGTTGGGTTTCCTCCGTCAACCCAACCTACCAAAATCTATATGCCCCTACATTCGTGTTAATTTATATTCGGCTATGGAGACAAGCCATATTTAGTAGAGACAAGGGTTATCGCGTCTCTACAGGGTTTCACCAATCATTTAGGATTGCTATAGCCAGAGAATTTATTCCACGGCGGGTATCGAAAACTTCGCTGCTAACATATAGGCAACAGCAAGGGGTGTTAATTTCTCTGTAACTGTGGCAATAATAGAGCGGTCTTCCGGCGTCCATACTCTAGGCTGACCAAAGACACAAGGTTGCAGAATTCCCCACAACAAATTATCTTTGCACAAGTGAGCGTGAACTAATGCTCGATGTCTAAATTCTTTTTGCTCGAAAGCTTTGTTAACGACTTCCGGATTCGCTGTCTCTACATCTTCGACAAAGACAGAAGGTTTTGTATGCAGTGCCGCAGCAAAGAGCGGATCTTCTTTTGGCAAAGATTCTGGTTCTTTCTTCCAGTCAGCGTCAACAATATTGGGATATTCTTGAGTGCGACGCCAACAGTAAGGAACTTTACCGATAGAGGTATGCGGATCTCGTAGGTAGAGAAAAATGCGATCGCACTGCAATACTTCACCCAAAGCTGGCAGCAAGACAGAAAAGACAGCATCGGGTATACTGTCGTCGCTGAAAATTTTATCTAGAACTGGCGGTATTTGGTTGCTCATAAGCTTATTTTCTCAGCCGTCTGTTCGTTCCACTACAAAACTAGCGATTTTCCAAGGCTGGATGCTGGCTGTTTGTCCAGTAGCCAACATTTCGGGTGCATCAATAGGACGCTCTAACAAATCAACTGGGTGCGCGATCGCTAAATCTAAATCGCTCGTTATCTGCATCTGCGCCTCTCCCCCGTGACACTCATAACACCGCAAAATCCACTGCTGCAAATTATCTTCTGATTGTTTTAACGCCATCAAAATTAGATTTTCAGCTTGTAAGTCTAACAATTGACCAACGGCGGGTAAGGACAAATTCTGTTCGCCTACTGATGGCAGCAGCATCACTTGTAGCGGTAAATTTAGCTCATAGCCTCGCCGCACAGTATGCGCTGACTGCCAGCTACCTTGATGAGGATAGAGGGCATAGGTGAATTGATGCCAACCTCGATCTGCTTCTGGATCGGGCCAACTAGAACTTCGTAACAGGGTGAGGCGTAATTGTGAGGGTTGGGCGTCGTAACCGTATTTACAATCATTTAGCAAACTGACGCCATAGTCATTGTCACTTAAATCCGCCCAGTGCAAGGCAGGAACTTCCCATTTGGCGGTTTCTGCGGGTGTTTGAGGCTGAGTAGGACGCCCGTTAGCGTAGCGTGTGCTTCGCACAATCGCGCCGCAGGGAATTTCGTAAGTGGCACAATCCGCCGTCAAAGTAAGCGGGAAAGCAGCTTTTACGAGTACGTGGCGTTCTTGCCAATCTACAGTCGTGACAATTTTTAGTAGCGGTGAATCTGCTTGCAGTACGTAATCTTGGCAAAATTTAGACTCGCCTAGCTGTCGCACAACCCGCAGACGAGTTTGCACCGCCCCCTGTTCTACCCATTCAATTGACTTTAGCTGGGTGGGAGGTAAGGGGTGTTGGGCATAGTTGGGGTCAATGTTCCAAGCATCCCAATATTGACCGCTATCTTGGAAGGCTTGGAGTTGATTTCCTCCAGCTTGATTGAGGATCTCTCGATGATTAATTTTGTCAAAAACACTACTTAAATCGCCTGTTTGAGAATCAACGATTACCCGCAGTAAGTCATTTTCTACGATGCAATTTTTTTCGCTAAATCTGATATTATCTTGATTAGGCGCATTAGAATCCGGAAAGCTAGTGCTAGGATGCCCGTATTTTTGCCTTTTTGAGGTCAATTCGTCTTGAGGACATAGCCAGAAGAGGCGATAACCTACCGATGGGATATTCTCGGCGAGAAATAGCAGCGTCGTGCCTTCAGAAAGCTGGGATGGCAGCCAATCCTTTTCAGATAAGCCAGACCTAACCCCCCAGCCTCCTTCCCGATTTGGGAAGGGGGAGGAAATCTCCGTTCCTGTCTCACCCCACTTATTAAGGGATTGAGAGGGGTTGGAGGATAAGTTAACCGAAGAGTATTGGGATGGCAGCAGTTGCCCTTCTAAGTCGTAAACTTGCCAGTTATGTTCAGACGCCGGTAAGGGGACGGTAACGACTTCCGAGCGTTGCCAGTTCAGGGAGTTGAAGACGATAACTGGCAGGGCATCTGGTTGCGGCGGCGGGGGAAGGGCGATCGCACTCGCGATCGCGCTTAAGGCTAGCTGTAATATTTCCGAACCCGCTTGTTCCACCTCTTGCCAAGCTTCATTTGCATCTACAAAGACTTGGGGAATTGAGGAACCGGGGAGAATATCGTGAAATTGATTAAATAGCACCTTTTTCCAAGCAGATTCTAACTCTTGCTGGGGATAAGTTGCACCCGTGCTGATACTCGCCAAGGAAGCGAAAAGTTCTGCTTGGTAAAGCAAGCCTTCACTGCGACGTTGAAAGCGCTTTTGATCGGCGTGGGTGGTGTAGCAACCCCGATGGAATTCTAGATATAGTTCATCGTCCCAAACCGGGAACAGTTTTGAGTTCTGTAGGGACACGACACTGCCGTGCCCGGATTTGGGATTCTGAGTGCTAATCTGAGTGCTAATTTGTTGTAAATAGCTCTCAGATGTAGTAAATTCTAGACGAGGAAAGAAGGGGGATTTTTCCCAGCGCGCTTGCACTTCCAACATATCGCGGGTGGGACCACCGCCGTGATCGCCCACACCTGGAAGCCAGAGGGCTGCTTTTAAACTTGTTTGAGTTTCCCAATCACAGGCATAAGACGCCATTTTAATTGGGTCAATGCCTTCACCAATCGGAGCAGACATGAGGCTGAAGATTTGGGAACCATCGGGCGATCGCCACCAAAATGTTTCATAGGGAAACTTCGTGGTATCGTTCCAGCGCAATTTTTGGGTGACAAAGTATTCAATCCCGCCAGATTTCAGAAATTGGGGCAACGTGGCACAAAAGCCAAAACTATCTGGCAACCAGGCGACTGTACTCAATTGCCCAAATTTTTCTAAGACGTAACGCTGACCGTAGAGCAACTGGCGGACAATCGATTCGCCATTAATCAGATTCAGTTCCGGTTCCACCCACATTCCGCCTACAACTTCCCAGCGTCCAGCCGCAACTTGTTGTTGAATGGCGGCAAATAAATCCGGGCGATGTTGCTCAATCCAAGCATAAAGTGCGGGTGTAGAATGGCAGAAGGTCAGGTTGGGAAATTCTTGCAAAAGTTTGAGAACCGATGCAAAAGTGCGTTGAGCAGCTTCCCAAGTGTCGCTGACAGGCCATAGCCAAGCCAAGTCTAAGTGAGCATGACCTAGCAAACAGATTTTAGATTCTATTGACCCTAAAGTGTTAAGCAGGTTTTGGCGGAGGGTGGAAAGCGATCGCTCAAACTTTTGTCCGTCAGGCAGTGCTGTCCAGTCAATCTCAGCCACAGCAGATGCTAAGATATCCAGTTTTTCCGGTTCAAAGGTTTTTAAATACCGCTGTAAGACAGCTAACTCGTCAGCGACAAAACCGGGTTCAATCTTATCATCGGTGGTAAATTCGTATATACAGCGCGATCGCACTAATGCTCCATCATCATGTCCGGGACTTACCAGGCGCAAGGCAACTGTAATCTCCTCACCAGGAGTGACAGCGGGACTCAGCAGTACCCTCGTTGAGCAATCAAATAAATCTCCCGCTTGCACTTTGACGCCATTTACAAAAATTTGCGCGTCTTGTGCCCACCAAGTTAACACCAGCCGCAACGCCAACCCCGATAAAGGATATAGGTGTAAATCTTGGGGAATAATCAATTTTTGACTAAGCCATAATACCTTTTGTCCCGCTTGCCAAGCAATATGTCCCTTGGGATTCAACTCCACAGATGACCAATCATTTCCTAAATCAGACTGGTTAACTGTATCTGCTGTCAAGTCTGCGGCACAGTAGCGCCAGCGTGTCTGAACGTTAACCTGAGTCATCGCGGAGAGTTTTTCAATCGCTTCGCTCAGGAGGCTGCATGAGGGCGTTACAAAAGGTGTCTTGGAATCGGTCATCTTTTCGATAAAATCAGGGCATCTACTATTGTTAGCAATTAGCAATTAGCAATCCTTCATTTAGCAAAATGTCCTCCCCTCCCAATGGTCGCTATAAAAGCCAATTATTTAATTTCCTCTCCCGAAAATCTCGCCGGTTGAAGGATGAGAGCGATCGCGCCCTGCGAAAGCTGAAAGTCGCAGCGGTTTGGGGAGCGCAAATTCTCCTCTATCCGGTGTACCTGCTGGCTCAAACTTCCCAATTAGCTGGGCGTCAGTTACAACAAGCGACAAAAGAGAAACCTCAATTACAAACTTCTGGGAAAAAAGACCGAGCAAAGCGTCCTGACTCGCCGCCAACGCCTCCACCAGCAGACACGCCAATTCAGCAAGTTTTACGAGCGATCGCGGGTCAGGAAGAGTCAGAATTGGTTTTAAATTCGGCTGCAAATTCTGTTGGTGTTTCTACTAACAAAGCGGGATTTTTTAATCAAGTTGCAGATGCGATAACCTTTGTCTCTACGACATATTTTGGATTCAAATTTTTTAATCATAACTCGGCGAGTGGATCGAGTCATTCTAGCTCCTCAAATTTAACTCTGCACCCTCTCAATCTCCCGGAAACAGTGGTGGTGCAAACGCTACAGCCTAAAGAGGCGGCTGAGGGAACCAGAAGCGGACAATCCTTGGCGGCGGCGCTACACAATCAAATTGTCGTTCGGGGAGTTGCTACACAACTTGCTACCCGTTCCGTGGTACTCGTCACCGCCGAGAATCAAATTTTAGATATTCTTACCCCTCAACAACAGCAAAAATTACAACAGCGAATTCGTTGGGAATTGGCAAACTACTGGCGTCAGTGGCGGTTAGCGCAGGCGTCGGCGAAAGGCATTGTAGCACAACTGCGCCCTCCTGTCAATCAGCGCCATTTGTTACCACCCGTGCGCCTCTTCTGGGGAGTGATGGCTTGGGTGCAAAAAGGACCAGTGGCGATCGCTGCCAATCTCTTCCAAGAATCAACGCTGGTGCGGTGGCAAGAAACAAGAGAAGACGAGGAGATGGGAACGGGATTTAGCGCGTCTGGAGAGGGGATCGGAAGTATCCCACCCTTTAGGAAGAACAAAGCTCTACATCCTTCTTCCTCCTTACTTCTTCAGCCATTAATCTTCCTCGATCGCACGCTGGTTGCCATCGAAGTGCGGCAAAAAGACTTTTTGGCGAAGCTGACACCCCGTTCCGGGGAAATTAAGGCAATTGAGCGATCGCCTTTACAACGGATACAAGCTGTATTCAGCCAGCCAATGCAGCAACCGGCATCTGCCGATGTTAACGCCCAAGCACACACCCAAGCACACAATATCCAAGCGCTGATTCAGGCAGCAATTGACTACTTTTTTGGCAGGCGCGATGGGAAATTATCCTGGGAATCAACCCCAGAAATCGATTCTGATTCCCACAGCCAAACGAATCAGATATCAGGTGGCGCTTCTGCCTCCTTAGCATCTGCTCAACGCCACAATCCAGAATTAACCGCAACAGGCATTGCCGATCCCTGGCTGACAATGAATGATTTATTCGGTGAGTCAGATGCACCCACAGCCAGCAAGCAGCCAGCGCCAACCGCCCCTAATCGCCCTCTACCAAGGGTGGCAGGCAAAGAGCAACCCTCCGCTCATCTGCCTGGAAAGAAGACCAGGATTGCCCTCCCTGGAGCCAGCCAGCAGGCATATCCGGCTGGGGATTCTCTCTGGAAGTCGATTAAGCTTCGCCTGAGTTTCAAACAGACGATTTTGACGCCCCGCAAACCCACTGCGCCTGAACAAATGGCGGCGCGTCCAACACAAACCCCTTCTACAACCAAAAAATCTCGCAAAAAAGACATTTCAGGCAAAATTACCAAAGCCCCAGCTTTCCAGACGCCAAGGGTGGAAGCCGAAGAGGCGCTTCCAAGTTCATCGAGTGCGATCGCTCAAAACAATAGGACAAGCTTTGCCACCCATTCGCCAGACTGGATCGAGGCTGAGGTAACTCCATCCGGATACGTCAAGCACCCCCTAGAGTATTTACTGGAATGGCTGGATAAGGCGATGCTGTGGCTGGAAAATCTACTGGTGAAAGTTTGGCGCTGGGTGAAGAGGATGTGAGGAGTGAGGACGGAGTAGTGAGGGCTGAGGGCTGAGGGCTGAGGAGTGAGGAGTGAGGAGTGAGGAGTGAGGACTGAGGGCTGAGGACTGAGGACTGAGGACTGAGGACTGAGGGCTGAGGAGTGAGGACTGAGGACTGAGGGCTGAGGAGTGAGGAGTGAGAACTGAGGAGTGAGGACTGAATCTCCTTGATTGATGGTTCATGGTTCCTTGTTGATTATTCGTTGCGATAAACCATGAACCCCTCTTCCGGCTGCGGTTTAAATTGGCAAATTAGATGCTTGGCAATTTTCACAAGCAAATGCCAAATTATTTTGGATTGTCGCCCATTCGTCGGGACTCGCTTCGCGGGTGTAGATTTCCAATGCTTGCCTGTAACACGCGATCGCTCGTTCTAGATTATCAGCACGATTGCCCCGTATCCGGTCGCGGTAGGCATTGCCCAGATTATTTTGCGTCATTGCCCAATCTTGGGGAAAGGCTGGGCGGGTATAGATTTGCAATGCTTGCTTGTAACAGGCGATCGCTCGTTCTAGATTATCAGCGCGTACTGCCAATCTATCTTTGTCAGCCAAATCGTCCTGTATCCGGTTGCGGTAGGCATTGCCCAGATTATTTTGAGTTGTCGCCCACTCGTCGGGACTCGCTTCGCGGGTAAAAACTGTAACCACGATCTCGTAACCTGCGATCGCTATCTCCGAGTTTTTCGCCTTGTCTCCCAGGGGAAACTGCGCGATCAGATTGCTGAATCCGCCGATTGTAGCAGCAATAAATTTTGCTTCTTGGGATTCAACTTGCGGCAAAATTGCCATTGCCCAATCGTGCAATATCTCAGCTAGTTTCTCATTCAGTTGGTCGAGATTTGCTTGTAACAGCGGATACACTACTTGGCGATCGCTATTACTATCTGCGGTTGCCTGCAACACCTCAGTTAAGAATTCGAGAGGCGATTCGGGAATCATCTTGACGACAGTGGGTGCCGATGATGAATTGCCCATTTCTGTAACCATCGGTGCTGCAACATTCCGCAACCACTCCGCCGCTTCTCCATCGCCCCGTTCTGCCAGCATTGCGGCTACCGCTTCCATTGTCTGCACCAACCCGGCATCAATTAGGGCTTGGTTCGTCTGCAAAATCTCCATTTCCTCGCCACTAGAGGAACTGAGTAGCACTTGGATGAGATTGAGATAGGCTTCGAGGCGTTCTTCTCTCATGGGACGATTCATCTATCTATTGATAGATTTATTGTTGCCTACTCTGCCTCTGCACTGCCACTTAAAAATCGGTTCTTTTTGGGGGTTAACGCCGGAAACCCCAGAAAAGCTGAACTAAAGCCTGAATTTTCAGGCTTTAGAAATCTCCTGCTATGTCAGCAAATTTATATAGCGGGACTTAAACAGATTTCAAGCCCAAATAAAGCCCAAAGCAGCTTGATAAGCAACGAATACGTCGTGATTGTGGTGCAACCACTCCACGAAACGGAAAGACATCGCTGTCCGAAACGCTGATAAGG
>NZ_JBYCCT010000069.1:0-89237 GCF_057473865.1 Coleofasciculus sp. H7-1 | reverse complement strand
GGAAGTGCTGCTCAACGCCATTAACGACTAGGTGCTGTTTGTTAATTTGGGATTTTGGATGTGGAATCCAAAATCCCAAGTTTTGTTTGCCAGTTTTAAATCGCAACTTTGTTGTGGAATCAGCAGCAAGTCATTCAATCTAAAAAAATAATGTGGAGATTAGCTGATGAGCGCAGAAGATCGGGATTACACGTTAATTATTGACAAAAGCGGTAGTATGTCTACGCCAGACCAACCGGGAGGCAGAAGCCGCTGGGATGCGGCACAGGAGTCTACCTTGGCGTTGGCGCGAAAATGCGAACAATTTGACCCAGATGGGATTACAGTTTACTTATTTTCCAGCCGATTTAAACGCTACGAGAATGTAAATTCCAGCAAAGTCGCACAAATTTTTCAAGAAAACGACCCGGCTGGCACAACTAATTTGGCAGGTGTATTACAAGATGCGATCGCTGTCTACTTTCAGCGAAAAACAGCAGGTCAGACTAAGGCGGGTGGCGAAACCATTTTAGTAGTGACAGATGGGGAACCCGATGACCGAAAAGGCGTGATGCGGGCGATTATTGAGGCATCCCGTCAGATGGAACAGGATGAAGAACTGGCGATCTCGATGATTCAAGTAGGGTCAGACGCCACAGCAGCTCGGTTTCTGAAGGCATTGGATGATGACTTACAAGGTGCAGGGGCAAAGTTTGATATCTGCGACACAATAACGCTGGATGACATGGCGGACATGACTTTGGCGGAAGTGCTGCTCAATGCGATCGCTGACTAAGGGCAAACGCTAGATCTTTACGTTTTCTATGAAAGGGGAGTCGTGAAAACTCCCCTTATTTTTACTGTTTGTATCTCCCCATTTGTTCGGGAACGCACTAGCATATAAAGGTGACTGATACCTACTATCCCTTACGTTCCTTAAGAGAGGGTCACTGGTTTAAGCTCATTTGCGGAGCTAGTTTCCAACACCTCCCTGCCGTCCGAAATCTCACGTTGGCGTATACCCTAGCTGGGGCTGATTGTATCGATGTTGCCGCTGACCCAGCAGTCATTGCTGCGGCACAAGAAGGTCTAAAGGCTGCCGCTACCCTTGCCGATGCCGCCCGCGATCGCGGCTACTGCGTAGAAGGTTTGCCGTGGCTGATGGTCAGCCTGAATGATGGGGAAGATCCTCATTTCCGGAAAGCTGAATTTAACTCAACCGAGTGTCCGACAGATTGCTGGCGACCTTGTGAAAGTATTTGTCCGGCTGATGCGATCGCTTTTGACTTTAGCCAGAACGGTTTCTCTGGGGTGATCGATCAACGTTGCTATGGCTGCGGACGGTGTATTTCTGTATGCCCAAATAATTTAATTTATACTCGTTCTTATGTATCCGCACCGGAAGCGATCGCACCTTTGGTATTTCCAAGCGGCGTAGATGCCCTAGAAATTCACACGCAAGTTGGCAGAGTAGAGGATTTTAAACGACTCTGGAGTGCGATCGCGCCTTGGGTAAACCAGCTCAAGCTTTTAGCCATTAGTTGTCCGGATGGTGAAGGTATGATTGATTACCTCCGGGCACTGCACGAATTGATGGCACCCCTGCCGTGCCCCCTGATCTGGCAAACCGATGGGCGTCCCATGAGTGGCGATATTGGTGATGGCACAACTAGAGCTGCTGTAAAGTTAGGTCAAAAAGTTCTAACTGCCGGATTACCTGGATATGTGCAGTTAGCAGGAGGCACCAATCGTCACACTGTTGGCAAACTCAGGACAATGGGACTGCTCAACAGCCGCCAAGAGTCAGAAGTCGTAAAGGCATATTTATCGAGCATCCCTAGGGGAAACTCGGTCTTGCAGAAAAACCCGCCCCAACAAACTCAAACTTTTCCCGCTCAATCCTCCTATATCGCCGGGATTGCTTACGGCAGCTACGCTAGGGTTTTGTTATCACCCATTCTGGACGAATTGGAAAAAATGAATATGAACGAAGTATGTGGGAATGCATCCGCGTCAAGTCAGACATCTTTATCTGGACGCCTGGAAGAAAAGCCAGATTTACTCTGGCAGGCTGTTGGTCTTGCTCACTCACTAGTTTCTCAACTCAAAGCCTTTCCCCAATAGCCAATTGAAGCGCGATTTTAGATATGTCATCGGTTAAAAGGTTGAAAGTTAAAAGATTGACAGTTGGCACAAAGCAACTTTTCAAGCTAGCGATCGCCAACCTGCAACCATTCCCAGGCAAAAAACAAACAGCAGTTATTTAAATCGCCGATTGTGGATAAAAACGTCACTGTACAAAGAATGCAGATTACAGACGATCTCCAGAAATTACTGGACGTGTTACCTAATGAAATTCGGCAACCTTTAGAGCAGCATCCCGAACGGGATAAGTTAGTTGAGGTTGTCCTGGATCTGGGGCGTCTTCCAGAGGCTCGGTTTGCTAAACAGGCAGAGTATCTCTCCGAAACGCCAGTGTCTAGAGAACAACTGAATTATTGTATAGACCGGGTAGGACACTTTGGTGGAGATAACCGAGCTGGACTAGAGCGAACTCTGCACCGGATTAGCGCTATCCGCAACCGCAGCGGCGAGATTATTGGTCTTACCTTGAGGGTAGGTCGAGCCGTTTTTGGCACCATCGGCATGATTCGCGACCTGGTAGAAACAGGTCAATCGATTCTGATGCTGGGACGTCCCGGCGTTGGCAAAACAACAGCACTGCGGGAAATCGCCAGAGTTTTAGCCGACGATTTACAGAAACGAGTTGTAATTATCGACACCTCCAACGAGATCGCCGGGGATGGTGACGTTCCTCATCCAGCAATTGGTAGAGCCAGACGGATGCAAGTCGCCCGTCCAGAACTCCAGCATCAAGTGATGATTGAGGCAGTGGAAAACCATATGCCAGAAGTCATCGTCATTGATGAAATTGGTACGGAACTAGAAGCCTTGGCAGCTCGAACCATTGCTGAACGAGGCGTGCAACTGGTGGGCACGGCTCACGGAAATCGGATTGAAAATCTGATTAAAAATCCAACTTTATCTGACTTAGTAGGCGGCATTCAGGCTGTAACCCTGGGAGATGAAGAAGCCAGACGCCGGGGCAGCCAAAAGACGGTTTTGGAGCGGAAAGCCCCGCCAACCTTTGAAATCGCCGTTGAAATGCTAGAACGGCAGCGCTGGGTGGTGCATGAAAGTGTTGCCGATACCGTTGACACCCTGCTGCGGGGGCGTCAGCCGGGTTATCAAGTCAGGGCAACCAGCGAAACCGGGGAAGTTACGATTACCCACGAGACCCCCCAAACGCCCTCACTCATGCGACCCGCGATGAGCGGAGGCAGCCGCATATCTTCCACCTACGACGCCCCAGCGCGACCAATGGGCTGGCGAGCTTCTGGGCAGATGACGCCACTACCGACTCAGCCAGAACCGACACGAGGCATGAGGGCAGAACCGCAAAATCTATTGACTAGAGGAGAAGAATCTGACTCTAGTTTATCGCCTGTCTCTTCTAGCCTTTCACCTTCTTTTGAGCAGATGCTGGATCAATCTTGGCATCAACCTCAGATGATGGAAAATGAGACCTTTGTGGGGCCAAATGGCGAAGAGTTGCCGCTGCACGTTTATCCTTATGGGGTGAGCAGCCAACAATTAGAGCAAGTCATTCGGGTGCTGAATTTGCCCATCTTGCTGACGAAGGATATGGATAGCGCGGATGCAGTTTTGGCGATTCGGTCGCACGTTAAAAACCATTCCAAACTACGGCATATTGCCAAAGCCCGTCAGGTTCCCATCCATGCAATTAAGGCAAGTACCATTCCTCAGATTACCCGCGCCCTGCGGCGTCTGCTGGATATGGATGACTCCCACATCCTTGATGTCCCGGAACTTAGCTTATTTACCAGTAGCGGTAGTGAAGACGAGATTGAGGCTCTCGAAGAAGCCCGCCTTGCCGTGGAGCAAATCGTGATTCCCAAAGGACAGCCGGTGGAACTCCTGCCGCGTTCCTCTAAAGTTCGTAAAATGCAACACGAACTCGTCGAACACTATCGCCTCAAGTCTGACAGTTTTGGGGAAGAACCGAACCGACGGCTGCGAATTTACCCAGCCTAATTGAAAAAGCTGTGGCTCTATATGGGGTGTTGCACAGTGGACGGATGATAATCTCTTGCAAAGACGAGGCAGCGCGGTTTTGGGGTTTTCCCCCATGAGCGACGGCAGTCGCAAAGATGCTCAGAAAAACTTTGCGTCTTGGCGACGGCAGCGCGAAATTCAAAGGAAAATCATCGCATGATTGTGCAACACCCTATATGGGTTTCGGGGAGCTAAAGATGTCAAAAAAAGCTAAAACATCTGCCAGGTAAGCTTTCCACAGGAGGAGTCTGCTGTGACCACACTGTTTAGCTGGTAAGCGTTAGAGAAGCCTTTTCTATGAGTCAACTCTCTGGAATCCATATTAATCCTTCAGCATTTATCCACTGGTGCAGAAGTATTGAAGAGAAATTTTCTAAAAGTTGTTGACAAGTCCCTAGTAGGAACTGCTACTATAACGAAGGTTGATGCGATGGGGTGTCGCCAAGTGGTAAGGCAGCTGGTTTTGGTCCAGCCATTCCGAGGTTCGAATCCTTGCACCCCAGTTAAATTTAAAAACACTAGTAGAGACGCGATACATTGCGTCTCTACTGGTTATTGGGCTTGTTGGGCAAATTGTGCCAAGATAAACCGTAAAATTGCGGCTTTAGAACCATGCGTGCAAGTTATCCAAATATTCTCGCCCTTGACTTTGACGGTGTTATCTGTGACGGGCTAATCGAGTATTTTCAGACAGCTTGGCGCACCTACTGTCAAATTTGGGCACCTCCTAATCTCATACCTCCAGATGGTTTGGCTGAAAGTTTCTACCCGCTACGACCGATTATAGAAATCGGTTGGGAAATGCCGGTGGCAATCCGGGCGCTAATATTGGGCATTCCTGACGAAAAGATGTTGCAGGACTGGTCAGGGGTGGCTCAGCAAATCTTGCTAGAAGATAATCTGAATGCGGCTGATATCGGCACGAAACTCGATCGCATCCGGGATGAGTGGATTGCTAGCGATTTAGATGGTTGGCTAGCTTTGCATCGTTTCTATCCGGGTGTTGTAGAAAAAATGCATCGGATGCAATCGGAGAAGGCATCGCTTCCAGATACACCCATCCAAACGTACATTGTCACGACCAAAGAGGGGCGCTTTGTCCGCCAGTTGTTGCAGCAACAGGGCATCCAACTACCCGATCGATGCATTATTGGCAAAGAAAATCGTCGTCCTAAGTACGAAATTTTGCGCGAACTCAGCAGCGATTCATCGGTTCGCCTTTGGTTTGTGGAAGATCGCCTTAAAACTCTGCAAACGGTGCAACAGCAACCAGACCTCAATGATATCAAGCTGTTTCTTGCCGACTGGGGCTACAATACCGCTGCTCAGCGGGAGTCTGTCGGTTATCAGGAGCGAATTGAGCTTTTATCTCTCTCTCAGTTTGCTCAAGATTTCTCGGCTTGGGCTTAGATGAGGACAGAGAACTGAGGGTTAGAGGGATGAAGAAGTATCAAGTTAGGACTTACCGCACCAGTAACGGAAAAATGAACCGCGAAGACACGAAGGAATAAGAGTTTGAGAGAGTTTTTGCGTAAGTCTTGTCAAGTGTAAATTATAAATTCATCCCGATCGCCTTGATGTTTCATGCTTTAAGCTGAGAGCTGATAGGCGAAAAGCGGATAGCTGACTATGCTTGACCTAACCAAACTCGCGCGGCAAATGCAGGGGATTAGTCAACACCTGAGTGTAGAGGCTGCTGCCAGTCGCCAACGCTTAGAACGCGCCCAGCAGTTGCTGACACTGGCTCAAAAGTCTCAGGCAGATTTGGTGAAGCTGCAAGAAAAGTGGCGCGATCGCTTGGGGTTTTCGGCAGCCGCACCCATTGAGTCGCTAAGCACTGCCATTGACCTTCCTATCCCTCCATCTGTTCATACTATCATCGCCACAGACGGTTCTCAGATTGCCCCAAATCACCATGAAATCGCCTACTGCTATCTGATTAACGTGGGTCGGGTGGTGCTGCATTATGGGCAAAGCTTGTACCCGCTCTTGGATAGCCTGCCAGAAGTCTTTTATCGCTCGGAAGACCTTTACATTTCTCGCCAGTGGGGAATTCGCACTGAGGAATGGATGGGCTATCGACGCACGGCTTCGGAGGCGTCTGTGTTGGCAGAATTGGCTGCTAGCTGGATTAACCGACCTTCGCAAGTAACCTCAAGACAGGGAAACGGAAACAGGGAATCGGAAAGTTTCCCATCCCCAATTCCCGATCCCGAATCCCGAATCCCTGCCTTGGCAATGGTAGATGGATCGCTAATTTATTGGTTTCTAGAGCAGTTACCGGGGGAAGCCCGCGACCATATTTTGCCTCCGATTCTGGAAGCTTGGGATGTTCTGCGCGACACGGGGATTCCGATCCTGGGCTACCTGAGTGCCTCTCGTAGCAGCGAAGCGCTGAACTTCCTGCGTCTGCCAGCCTGTCCGCACCCAGTTCCCGACTGCATGACTCATTGCCCCGGTCAGTTTGACCGGGCACCCTGCCAGGTTTTCGACCCCTTGCGGGATACTGCCCTCTGGGCGTCTCAATTGCAGCCCGGTCAACGCAGTCCTCTGTGGCGCAGTTCTGCACGGATTCTGGAATTGTACGGTGCCCATCAAATCTACTTCTGCTACGTCCACGTCGGGACTGAAATTGCTCGTGTGGAAGTTCCTGCTTGGGTGGCTGAGAATCCAGAGAAGCTGGATGTTGCGCTCAGCTTGATGTTGGCTCAGGTGCAGAAGGGTTATGGCTATCCGGTGGCGCTTGCAGAGGCGCACAATCAGGCAGTGGTGCGAGGGGGCGATCGCGCTCGTTTCTTTGCCTTACTCGAACAACAAATGATTAAGGCTGGTTTGAGAAATGTCGGGACTTCCTATAAAGAAGCCAGGAAGCGCGGTAGTATCGCTTGATGGCATCTCTCAAAAGGACGTTGGCTCATCCGCTAGCGTCTCAATCAATAAATTCATCTGCTGTTGGCGCTTTTGCAGAAAGCTTTCACATTGGCGCAAATATTCTACAGCAGCGGTAAATTCTTCAAAAACGTCGGCGAGTTCTAGTTTACCGGCTTCAATTTGCCGAATGATGGCTTCAACTTTGGCAACCGTCGCTTCGTAGTTCCAATCTTGCGGAAATTGGGTATCAATACGGCGATCGCTTGAGCCGTCGGTGGTGCTGGTGGGTTTGCTCATGAAAAAATACCCGTATTGCGTTAAATTGCTACTCCTTGCTATTTATAATTTCACTAATTTTGACTTTAATTTGTCCTGTGCCCAGCTGAACTTGTAGTTCCTGTCCGAGTGCCAGTCCTTCTGTGGAACGCGCGATCGCGCCATCTTGTTGTCGGACTACGGCGTAACCTCGTTGCAGAACGCTTTCCGGGTCAAGCGCGGTTAGCTTTTGTCGGAGCATCTGACAGTGTTGATTTGCCTGCGCTAAATGCCGCGCCGTTCCTTGTAACAGTTGTTGACGTTTCCAAGCGATCGCTTGCTTTTCTTGGTGAATTTGTCGATCTAGAGGAATCCGCCGCAAGCGGCTTCGCACTCGTTGCAATTGTTCTTGAGCGTTTTCCATGTGTTGATTTACGGCTTCAGTCAAGGCGAGGACGCGCTCTTGGTGTTCCGCGTAAAGACTTGACAGTTCTGGAACCACTTGTTCGGCGGCGGCTGTGGGGGTGTGAGCATAAACATCGGCAACTAAGTCAGCCAAAGATTCATCTCGCTGATGACCAATCCCAGTCATCACGGGAATCGAACAATTTGCGATCGCTCGCACCACCCGTTCATCATTGAAGCAAGCTAGCTCCTCAACCGCACCACCCCCGCGCGACAAAATCAGCACTTCGGCGCGACCATCCCGTTCGACTCGCTCAATTGCTGCGACAATCGATGTCGGGGCTTGTTCGCCCTGAACTAACGCCGGTGAAAACAAAACTTGCAAACCCGGATAACGTTGCTTGAGCGTGCGTTGAATATCTCCCCAAGCAGCAGCTTGCGGTGACGTGACAACAGCGATGATTTGGGGATGGGTGGGGAGCGATCGCTTGCGTTCTGGATCGAACAATCCTTCTGCCTCCAGCCGATTTCGTAGCTGGCGGTAGCGCAATGCCTGCAACCCCTCTCCTGCCGGTAACGCCTGCCAGACAATCATCTGGTACTGTCCTCGCTGGGGATAAACTCGGATACTGCCCAAAACAATCAACTGCTCTCCTTGCACCGGCAGCTGCATCAGTTTATTCAGCTGGCTGTTCCATACCACACAACTCATTGCCGCCTTAGCATCCGGATCTTGCAGCGTGAAGAATAGCCCACTGCGATACTGAGAGGCGCTAGAGACTTCACCTGTCACCCAAACTTGCTGTAGTTGTTCATCCTGCTCTAACAGCAGTTGCAGATAAGACGTTAACCCAGCCACCGATACAGCTGTATCTGGAACCAGCTGATTGGAAAGATAATAGTTCATCGCCTGAAGATAAGGAGAATGTAGGAATTGAGACATCAGTAAATGCAGGGGATGCTCAAATAAGCCTAGATCAAGCCATTTACTCTTTCTGTCTCTAGATTAGCGATCCTCGGCTGCATTCGTTTACTTTTGACCATAGTGGCGATCGCTAATCTCACTCGTTGCTTGAAAGAGGCTAGGGGTTTATTTACCGATTTCATCTCTCAGGGTTGGATAAAAGTAGAACATTTGAACTACAATAGAGGTTCCCATCGCTAGCCTTACCAGGGTGTTCCCTCATCCGTGTAAAGCTTGATGTAAGGGCACTTGCGGCTCTAATTTGTCGCCAAAAGTGATATAATAAAATATCTGAAACTAAAATCTGTCGCTGTTTGGGACAATTTTCAGTTTCGGTGCCAATTCTTGACGTAACCTTAGTTAGTCGAAATTTCCTACTCACTTACAAAGCCAAAAACTTGGTAAACCTGAGTGGGCAAACAGCTAAAATCAGCATTCATTATGTATCAAAAGGCGGTGGATTCCATCGTTTCTGCCTGTGGAGGCTGTGAGGGTGTCTTGTTAGACATTCCTATATAGACTAGCAGGAAGCTCCAGTCCGCAAGGCGGAGAAGCCCACACAAAAGCAACTTTTGCTAAGTGTGAAAAAAATCTCACCACACCTGATTCTGTTCTTGAGGCATTAATGGCTATCCAAATCACGAACAATCCCGACAAGGAAAAAGCCCTGAGCCTGGTGCTAAACCAAATTGAGCGCAGCTTTGGCAAGGGAGCAATTATGCGCCTAGGAGATGCCACCCGCATGAAGGTGGAAACAATTTCCACTGGAGCGCTGACACTGGATTTAGCTTTAGGCGGTGGCTTGCCGAAGGGACGGGTGATTGAAATATATGGTCCGGAAAGTTCCGGTAAGACAACCCTGGCTTTGCACGCGATCGCCGAAGTGCAAAAATTAGGAGGGGTCGCTGCTTTTGTTGATGCTGAACACGCCCTAGATCCCGCTTATGCAGCCGTACTGGGCGTTGATATTGACAATCTTTTGGTTTCCCAACCCGACACCGGAGAATCCGCCTTAGAAATTGTCGATCAGCTAGTTCGCTCTGCGGCAGTGGATATCGTGGTCATTGACTCGGTAGCCGCTTTGGTGCCTCGGGCTGAAATTGAAGGCGAAATGGGCGATTCCCACATGGGTTTGCAAGCCCGTTTGATGAGCCAAGCTCTTCGCAAAATTACCGGAAACATTGGTAAATCCGGCTGTACGGTCGTTTTCCTCAACCAGCTGCGACAAAAGATTGGCGTCACCTACGGCAACCCAGAAACAACCACTGGCGGTAATGCTCTCAAGTTTTACGCTTCAGTGCGCTTGGATATTCGTCGGATTCAAACGCTGAAAAAAGGCAACGAAGAATTTGGCAACCGCGCTAAAGTTAAAGTTGCCAAAAATAAAGTCGCCCCTCCCTTCCGCGTCGCCGAGTTTGACATTATCTTTGGCAAAGGGATCTCGACACTAGGATGTATGGTTGACCTAGCAGAACAAACTGGGGTCATTACCCGTAAAGGAGCTTGGTACAGCTACAACGGTGATAACATCGCCCAAGGTCGGGATAACAGCATTAAGTACCTGGAAGAAAACTCGGAATTAATTCAAGAAATTGAGCAAAAGGTGCGTCAAAAGCTGGAGATGGGGGCAGTCGTTGCTGCCAACTCTGTCACGCGAGTTGACGCCGAAGACGAAGAGTTAGAGGAAGAAATTCTAGACGACTAAAAGCACTTTAGGGTGGGCTATCCTACCCTATTAATTGCTTTTTGGGAAGCTTAAGGCTACTCCTACACATAAAAAACCCGTTTTCTTGTTGAAAACGGGTTTTTCGCATAAAGTTTAGTTTTTTGTACCTGCATCGGAAATTCGTCTACTAAAAAAACGGTCTAAAATTTCTGATTGCTGAGTGGGAGTTAGCTGAGGCTCTAAATGATTCTCTAAGACTGAGACTAATGGATCTCCAACGGCAGAAGAGTCGCCTAGGAAATGTAAAGTATCCTTTTGACACTCGGTGTTGGGAGTCTGAACTTTTGTAGAAGATGTCGCTGTTTCTAACTCTGTAGGCGGAAGCGATAGCTCTGCATTTGTCAGGGCGTTAATTTCTGCCATCAGGCTTGCAGGGACATTATCCACCGTGCGGATAGTATTGCCCAGGAAAAAGGAAAAAGCAAGACCACCTAGACGAACGCGATCGCCATCCTTAAGAAGAACACGTTTGTATACGGGTTCGCCATTGACGAAAGTCCCATTTGTACTATTTAGGTCAACCAGATAAAAACCCTGGTTGTCGATATATTGAATCGCTGCATGATTGCGAGACAACCGCCTATCTGGAATCGGTAGCGCAACCTGACGCGCCCGCCCCAGGGTCCAAATCTGCTGCGGCTGAAACAACATCTGCGTTTTAGCATCGATTAAGTTTGTGACCAGATAGACTTGCTGTTCCTGCGCCACGCCCTGTACATATCGAGGTCCAATGCCACTAAGAAATTTATTGCCGCTATCTTCCAGCTTCAGAATCTCATCTAGTAAACCACGATGATGCTCATAGAGCTTAAGGAATACCTGATATAGACCCAAGCGTTGTTCTAGTTCCATGTATGGGGATGAACTCAATCTTAGGTTAGGCGTCAGCCGATGAAGTAACGCAGAACCTTATCGGCTTTCAATAAGGGAAGCCAAAGACTGCAAGAAGGTCGTTAAGCCAAATAACTTATCTAGCCTATTTTCCTCGCAAGTTCTAAAGGTGTGAAATATTCACCAGATCCCTTCTTTCAAGCTTAGATTGTCTTACCCATTAGGGAATCCGCAAGATTACTGGAAATAATCAGCTTTATGGCTTACGTTCGGATTTTTGTTCTAGGCGAAACAGCCAAACCATTAGAGCAACCACTCCAATTTGTAGCGCCAAGTTAGGCACGGCTGAGGCGATTTCCTGACCGGAGGCTAGTTTGGCAAGAAAGACCACGCCTCCGATGAAGCCAGAAGCGCCACACGCCACATAAACAAATTGCCTCAGACCTTTGTAGGGAGTAGCAAGTTCAGCTTTCAGTCGTTCATGCTGTTCGACGCTGACTTGCCGAGTGGCTTTGGTGTTGCGGGCGCGATTTTTTAATTTTGGGTCTACCATCCGTCTAGATCCCCACCGACTTTAGATCCATCTTGACATGATGGTGGTCGGCAGCGGCTGGTGCTAGAAAATTTGGACGCGATCGCTTTTCCACCAGGAATTGGGTGCAACAGTTTCTATCTAAACCTGCTACGATAGTAAATCGGCAGTGCCGGTGTAGCTCAGTGGTAGAGCATTCGATTCGTAATCGAACGGTCGGCGGTTCAAATCCGCCCATCGGCTTTAAACAAATAATGGCAGCTGGGTTGGCAGGCTTTGTCTGTGTAACCCCAAGCTTCAGCTTCTGGGCGTATATTTGCAAGCATTAAGCTGCACCCTATCAAAAACTATGCGTCTGATGGATATTTTACAAACGCCGCCGTTGATCAACATTATCGCTGGCTGATTTAATAACTAGACAATAATGACGCTAAATATCAATTTGCTGCCTCATCACCGTGCTAAAACGCTGCGGGAATATGGGAAACAATATTATGTAGATGCGAAGGGCGATCGCTTTCCCAGTGTCTCCACTATCCTCAACGCCACCAAACCACAAGAAGATCGAGAAGCACTCTTCAACTGGCGCAACCGCGTCGGAGTAGAGGAAGCTAACCGCATTTCTGGTGCTGCTAGTCGTCGTGGTACGTCCACCCACAAGCACATTCAGCGCTATCTACTGGGGGAAAATGTCGCCTGTCCAGACGCGGCTAAACCCTACTGGGAAAGCATAGAGCCGGTATTGCAAGACATTCACGAGGTGCGGCTGGTGGAAGGTTCTGTCTTCCATTACGATTTGAGTTATGCGGGTCGAGTCGATTGCGTTGCTAATTATAAGGGCGTTCCCTGCGTCTGTGACTGGAAAACCGCCGATAAGCCCAAAGGGTCAGTCGAACGCCTCCGCGATAGCCCGATCCAGTTAGCGGCTTACACAGGCGCGGTTAATCAATTTTACCAAGAGTACGGCATCCATCTGAGTCACACTTTGCTGGTTGTAGCGGTTCCGGAAATGCCTGCTGAGGTGTTCTGGTTTGAACCAGATAATATGATGATTTACTGGCAGCAGTGGGAGCGAAGAGTTGGGGAATTTTGGCAGCGTAGAGGAGCAATGACGCCTTCGAGCCTCTAATTTTCCTTGAAATGATGCGATACGTGCTAGCTCTTAAATCACTGGTTTCTTAATGTACGCACAGTCGCGATCGCAAACTACCCTGGAATCATCAGTAGTCTGGATGAAACACTTGAAATGAAAACTAGCTCTAAAATTTTGGCAGGGCTAATCGGTGTGTGTGTCGGTGATGCGTTGGGTGTTCCCGTCGAATTTACTAGCAGAACTGAGCGGGTGAAGTCACCTGTGACAACTATGATCGGTTACAGAACTCATAATCAACCCCCTGGCACTTGGTCAGATGATAGCTCTCTCACCTTCTGCTTAGCGGAATCTCTGTGTGGTGGATTTTCTCTGGATGTAATAGCTAACTCTTTCTGTCGTTGGTTGAACGAAGGTTTCTGGACTCCCCACGGCAAGGTTTTTGACATCGGCAATACCACCCATGATGCTATTAAGCGTTTAAAACAGGGCGTTCCACCCCTGGAAGCGGGAGGAAGAGATGACAGGAGTAATGGCAATGGTTCTTTGATGAGAATTTTGCCTCTAGTTTACTATCACAAAACTTTAGATTTTTCAGAACTACAGCGTTTTCTTTCTGGATGAGGTACAGTCAAGCTTCCAAAATCAAAGGTTTTAGGCGATCCTCGTACCTCACTAGCTTCAAAAGTGCTGTAATAGAGCGATCGCATCAAGTTTCTTGCATCACTCACGCTCATCTAAGGAGTCAAATTGCCTGTGGAATTTATATCAGCATTGCTGTTTGTTTATTGCAAGGTCTTGATCCACAAGCTGCTTATCTCCAAGGCGTTCAAGATGCCCAAAAAATTTATTCCCAATCTTTCTATGCACAGGAAAGGCATCACTTCCACCGAGTTAACAGCGGTGAACTTGCCAGTTTACAGATAGACTTTATCCGCTCTGGAGGCTATGTAATTGATACGTTAGAGGCGTCGCTTTGGTGTTTCTTAAATAGCTCCTCTTATGCCGAAGCGGTGCTAAAAGCGGTGAATTTAGGCGACGATACTGATACCACTGCCGCCGTTACTGGTGGTTTAGCGGGAATTTATTACGGCGTTGAAAATATTCCCGAAGAATGGATAAATCAAATTGCCAGTATTGAAGACATCATTGACTTAGCAACACGTCTGGAAGCAGCTATCTACAGCTAACCTTTCACATTATCGGAAATCCACTGAAGGTAGGCTGGAGAGCCAGCTAAGATTGGCAAAGCAATAATTTCTGGTACTTCATAAGAGTGCAACTCTCGAATCTTAGCTTCGAGGGCGGGGAATTGCGCTAAATCTGTTTTAATGGTTAGCTGCCATTCTTCTTCTAAGTTAACCTTACCTTGCCAGGTATAAATAGAATGCACTGGCATTAAATTAACACAAGCCGCTAGCTGGGATTCAACTAATTTTTGGGCGATCGCTTCTGCCTCTTGCCGCGAAGACGCTGTTACCAACACCACACCGTAACGAGTTGTACCAGAATCCCAATCCATAACCTGCAACCTACTCCCCAAAAAAGCCCCAATCTATCAGTTAGCGATTCTCTCAACTACCCAACCATTGCTCTGACTGGTTGTTCAAACGTTGTCACACTGGCACTTACGGTTGCTTGTGAGTATGAGTTTTGGTTTTCTGACGGCAGCACAGCGCCATTCATCTGGGCATCTTCCAAGTTAGTTCCTACCAGCTTTGCCTCACTCAGATTTGCTTCACTCAAGTTTGCCTTACTCAGCATCGTCCAGCTCAAGTCTGCCCCCTCCAAAGACGCCCTTGTTAGGTTTGCTCCCCGCAAGTCTGCCCCTTTCAGGTTGGCTCGACGCAGTGTCGCTTCGCCCAGATCCGCTGCTACCAAGTTAGCGCCTTCCAGGTTAGCGCCACTCAGTTTGGCATTATTAAGGTTGGCTCCCTCTAAATCGACTCCAGCCAGGTCTAATCCTTTTAAAAAAGCTCTGCTGAAGTTAACACCATTTAAGGAAGCTCCATACAACTTCGCGCCTGTGAGTCTCGCTTCGCACAAATTAGCCCAACTAAGGTTAACACCGCTGAGATTCGCTTCCCGCAGGTTAATCCTTTGCAGATTGGCTCCACAGAGATTAGCGCCCCAGAGGTTAGCGACTCGAAGATTGGCACTGCTGAGATTTGCACCGCTTAGTTTGGCTCCTGGCAGTTTTGACTTAACTAGGAACGCGCCGCTAAGGTTGGCTTTCGTCAAGTCTGCCTCTACCAGTTTGCCTTCACTAAGTTTGACAAAACTCAGATCCGCCCAGTTCAGACAAGCACCCGTCAAGTCGGACTTTGTTAGGAAAGCCCGACTCAGATTGGCTCCCCTCAGGTTAGCGCCCGTGAGATTGACCCCAATGAGCGTGACTCCTCTCAAGTCGCCTCCGTTGAGATCGATCCCGGCAAAGTCTCTTTGTCCGTCTTCATAAAGCTTAAGTAAATGGCTTACTTCCATAGCGCGATCGCTCCCTAGTTTATATAAACCGTTGAAGAGGCTTGAAACAAATCTTACTTGGCTTAATAACCACATTTTTGGCGGTTACTTTTATAACAGAATCTTTCTTCACTCAACTTTTAACTGTTACTCATCGAAACCTTAATAAATATTTTACTTCTCTAGACTACTCCCCTTATAAGGCTCAAACAGATGATGTTACAAATATTTTTTAATCTTTTTTCAAAACTCAATAATTGAGTATTTTTTTTAATAAAAATTCTATAAAAAGCTTATTTTCCGTAAAAATACGGTGGTCAGTTTATCTATAAATTACTCTAATTTTTATAGACAGGTGAAGCGTCGTTCAACGATCAATATAGTTCTCTAGTCAAGATTCATCCATAACAGGGGATTACTCTGCTTGCGTGTGTGGGCAGACTGCCATACATCCTACACAGACATCCGTTCCTCAAACCCTATTTTTAAACAAAGACGCAAAACTTCGCGTCTCTACTGATTTCTCAATTTTCTTAAATCACTGAAGAGCTAGGGTTTAGGCTTGCAAATTCACCTGAATTCGCAGAACGCCACTACTACCATCCATCCGATTCTCATCTTTCAGTCGCTGCTGTTGGCTTAAAGACGTAGCGCGAGCGAGTAAAGTATAATTTCCCGGCTGCTGGGGCATCCATAAATAACGCCAGAGCGTCCACTCATGAGGAGACGCCGGTTGATTCTGTTCGGCATCCTGCCAAGTCTTACCATCGTTGGTACTTACCTCAATGGCTGTAATCGGGCTAGATTTGTCTAGGGCAACACCAGCAATCAAAATGCCGCCTTCCCAACCTGTTTCACCCGTGCGCCCCAAATGCACCCGATGCTGTCGGTTCCAGACGCGAGTGTTTTGCACTTGGCGTATCAGCGCATGAGTGGGAATTTCTGCTGTATTAGACCAGCCCTGACGTTCCCAAAAACCTTGCTTCTGGCTGCTGATAGCTTCAATCTCGACCAGCCATTTGGGTTGCTTCTGACCAAAGTGACCGGGAATAATCATTCGTAAAGGGTAGCCATGCTCCTGATTGAGAGCTTCGCCATTCATCTGGTGAACCAGTCGCACTTCTTTTCGCATGACTTCTGCAACCGGCAATGTTGTCTCGTAGGAATCAGCTCCGTGCAGCCTAAATTCTATCGCCTCTGATTTAACACCAGCTCGCTCTAGAAAAGGTAGCAAAGGGGTACCCGTCCACTGAGCGTTTCCAATCAGGTTACCGCCGGTGGGATTGCCAATGCACTCCATAGTCAGGTAGAAATTTTCCGGCGGCGCTGCCAGGATGTCTTGAAAGGTCAGCGTCAGCGGCTGGGCAACGGCACCAGTAACTTTTAACCGCCAGTTGTCAAGATTAATCCTGGGAGGAGAGGCGTAAGATTGCACATAAAATTCGCTCAATGGCGTGAGCAGGTGTTCTGGCAGTTTTGAGTCTGGCTTGAGCAGGTCAAGCAAAAACAGCGGCTCCACTGACCGTGCTAACTTACAGCCAGGGAGCAAGTTAGCAGCAATCAGTCCGCCGGATGTTTGTAGCAGATGTTTGAGAACTTGACGGCGTTTCACCGCTACCTCTTATAACGAATAAACTTGACCATCAATCAGCAAGCGGGTAATTCCCTTGGCTTGCAGTTGCGAACAAGTTTTCTGAAGCATCCTGCCATCTGGAACTTTAATCACTCGTTGGGTGCGGTTAGAGAACCTTCGAGCTACCCGATGGTTATCGAAAACTGGCAGTGTTCTCTGCTGAACCTCTTGGGCAGGAATTTGTCCGAGGTCGCTGAACTCTCGCAGGGGTCTTGCGATCAATTCTGCTGCTCGGTCTACGACTAAGTAGCAGGTTTTGGGAAGCACAGCGTTGGACAGTGGTAAAACTTGAACGCTAGCGCGGTTTTCTCGCTTAAACGTTCCTGCTGGAATCGGACTTTCTAGAGTTGGTGTATCATCCTCCCAGTCGTCTTCGTCTTCGAGGTCTTCTAAATCGTCGTCCTCGTCGTCCTCGTCGTCCTCCAAATCAGTTAGGTCTTCCCCCAGCATCTCTTCTATGACACTGGCTTCTGCACTGTAATTGTTATCAAGTAAATCGCGGCTGTTGCTCGGTGGTGCATCCACAGCCACCTGGAAAAGTGGCATGGAGGAATCGATCCCTGAGAGAATGTCGGAAGGAATGTCTTCCTGCTCTTGTGCCCTCTCTTCCTCAGTAGAGACTGAGGAGCGCCTGCGACGCCGCCGTGGGGAGGTAGGGCTTGCATCCAAGGATTCTTCGTTGTCTGCAAAGGATTCTTGGCTGTCGAGAAAGGATTCTTCGCTCTCTACCGATGTGGTAAGCGATATTTCTACTGGCTCCTCGTCAGCTTCAGTGGTAGGTTCGGAAATCGAGTGGGAGCGATTGGTTCGCTTTTGCTGTATCAGAGCTTCATATTCTTGCTCGGATAGACGAGTTTTTAAAAGACGGCTAATCGTTGAATTACTGACATCATAGCGACTAGCCAGGGTTGAGGTTGTCTCTCCTGGCTGTCGATACAGGTTGAGGATGTCGCGCTTATCTAATTCTGAGAGTTTTCTCACACTCATGCTACTTCCTAAGCACGTTTGCGTCCGGTACGACGGGAACGACTGGATGTATCAAATTCCAGGACAGCGCCGATGGCAAACAGGACGCCGCTGAAAACCCAAAATACTTCCAATAGTCCTCCGCTTTGATAATCCTTACCAATGAAAGCATTGGCGTATTTCAGCCACATATCGGCAACGTAGTATGAAAAAGCTGCCCCAGCAATCATCCGCCAAGACTGAGAAAAACGACCCCCCCAAAATGCTAGCAATACAGTCGAGGCAACGATCAACAGAAAGATATCGCTAACGACGTAAAAAATGTCCAAAAATATGCCTAATGGCTCTAGAAATTTTTCCACTGATATGACCCAGGCTGGAGCCTGATTTTCTCCAGTAGGAGCGGGTTGGGATTTAATGGCAGAGGGTTTTGCTTGTGCTGTTTTCACCACAGTAGCGGTTTTATTAACTGCTGGTACTTTGGTGGCAGCGATCGCTTTCTTGGGTGAAGTCGCCTTAGCTACCTGTGTTGTTACTGCGGGTAAAGGTGGCGTTGCTGATGATGCATCATCAGGGGAGGCAACCTGTAGCCAGACTGCCAAGGCAATTCCGGCGACTGCGATCGCTGCAACGATTGCCCACTGCCAAACTTCTAGATTCAGTCGCCGGGAGATGACAGCTAAAATCATTCCCCAGGCAAGAAACAGATAGGCAGGTACAAAAAACAAATCCCCAGGTGACACAATCGGTTCTTGGTGTAAAACCAGTTCCCAGTAGCAAAACAACAGGTTCCCCAGAAAATAGCACGACATCCCCAGTCCAAATCCCAGCCAGACGTTACGTCCGCTGACAATCTGGGGACTGCGCCAGTTTCTAAAACACAGCACTGCTGCCCCTAGGTAAGCCACCTCTTCAAAAATGTAAGTCCCAATCGAGTACCAAAGCGGACGCTCCTCTCCGGGCGCTGAAATGCTAAACAACAGAAAATACAGCAGTGCTAGCACACCCCAGGTTATTCCCGCAACGATTACGGTCTGTACGCTCAGAAAGGATTGTAAACCGGATGCCTTTTCCGATGACTTTTCTAAAGAACTGCTCATAGTTTTTCAAAACAAGGATGCACGCAAGGTTTAATCGCAAATGCAATTCAATTAATAATCGGCTAACAAATCTCCTCTAAGAAGCGCAAGTGTCTCATCTTAATGCAAGCTTTGGCATATTTCTTAAACATTTTTCAGATTATCGCCACAGCTTACCTAGGGGAGATTGATTCAGCCACTCTAGGAACTGAGTCCGCTCCCCTGGTTGCATATCTTGTAATGTATCCTTTACTCCTTGGGCAAAGTTGGTATTGCCAAAATATTCCTTACCCAGGCGATGTAGTTCTTGTAACAAGGTGATCAGATGATGTTCCTCCCAAGCGGGAATCTGGAGGCTAGTCAAGGGGTCCATCGTTAGCAAGTTTTTTACTGCTTCCGACCCATCCGCACCCGGAAAGTGCCACTGTCGCAAGACATCAGTGAGGTCTTTTTGAAATAATCCGGCTTGTCTGTTTCCTAATAGGTCTTCAACGTCTATGAAAACTGCCTGAAGCAACAATAGGCAAGCTTGGGTTAGAGGGACAATTTTGAGGTCACTACTAGCCTCCGCAGCCAGCTGATCTAAACGAATTTTGCCCCAGACACTATACCGATCTGGCTCTTCCAGCAAAACGCAGGCTTTGCCACGGTTATCGGTGAGTTCTCGCCAAAAGGCCCTGGCTTCTTCTGCTTGATTAGCCGCAAATACACTGATCAAGCGAAAAGTTTGCCCCTGATAAGTGAGAATCGGGATCTGCTGTTCCCGCTTGGGGTGCTGAATGCTAGAAATTTCAACATCCTGCCGTTTCAGAATAAACATGACACTGGCAAATGACTCCTGACTTGGCCGGGGGCGTTGTGCGGCTAAAAAGCGATCGCCACGCAACTATCAAGGGCGCGATCCAGCGCTGGTGCTGGGTTAAAATCGGACAGCGTCGCGAGTGCGTCCGCGTAGCGCATATCGCCTTGACTAATACACTATCGTATCCAAACGTCTGAGTATGTTGGTTTCTAGTTTACATTGAGCTTAAAGCTGCTTGAGCGATATATTTGGAAAGCTTTGGCTTTCTGGGTTGCTTTGCAGCGCTCGGCACAGATACAATTTACGACAGAGCCAAGGTTGCTGATGCGTTTTTATGTGGGTGCGTAACTCAGGTGGATAGAGTAGCTGCCTTCTAAGCAGTTTGGCGGGGGTTCGAGTCCCTCCGCACCCGTTTTAAACTCAATACAAATCCTTATACCCAAAAGATTGGGTATAATCCCCAGAAACTTAACTTCTGAGGTAGGTTCATCCGGATGAAACCTTGATAAGTTATCTGCTGAAAAAGCCCGTGACGAGGATTGAACTCGTGACCTCACCCTTACCAAGGGTGTGCTCTACCACTGAGCCACACGGGCAATTTTAGAAGTTTTAAGTGTTAAATTTTGAGTGGGTTATCTTAAAATAATAACTCAAAATTTATGACTCAGAACTTTAGTTGTATGGTGGGCCGAGCTGGATTTGAACCAGCGTAGGCATAGCCAGCGGATTTACAGTCCGCCCCCATTAACCACTCGGGCATCGACCCATTTGATCCACGATTAATAATCGTAGCACAACTTTTAGAAAATGCAAAAGATTTTTTGAAAATTGATTTTAGAGATTTGGGAAAAAGTGACAGGGGGTGAAAGCAGGAGGATGAGAGCGCGAGTCTACATCGCTTACATTGATCCGTGTCCCCTGAATCAGCCGCCACCAGAGCCGCCACCAGAGCGCGTGGCATTTCTCGTAGCGATCGCCCGACTGGGAAAGTCACTCTCATCATAAATTTCGCCAACCAGCTCCTCCAGAATATCTTCCAGCGTGATCAACCCCACCGTGCCCCCATACTCATCAACGACGATCGCAATGTGGAGGCGTTGTTGCAACATATCCTTAAGTAGATTGGCGGCTCGTTTCGTGTCCGGCACGTATACTGGCGGGTCCATCGCCTCTGTCACCAAGCCATTATCAATTCCTTCTTTTTGCAAAAACCTCAGCTGCTGGAGCGCTCGCTTCAGGTGAACAACGCCCACAATTTGATCCTTAGACTCCTCCTGCACGGGAATACGGGAGTATCCTGTCTCCAGACACAGATTCACAAACTCCTGCAACGTCGCTTCATGGGAGATTGTCCTCATGTCAATTCGTGGCTTAACCAGATCGCGGGTGCTGAGGCTGTCTAGCATCAAGGCTTTGTTCAGCAGCTGGTGTTTGTGTAAATCCAGGTGCCCCTTGCCTCCCAAAATTTCAATCATCAGATGGAGATCTCTTAAAGACTCTCCCTCTTGGACAACGCCCCCCTGAAACAGGCGAATTACCTGCTGAGTAATTTTCTCAAATAAATAAATGAGTGGACCGAGAACGATAGATAACAAGTAAATCGGGCGAACGGCAAACTTAAAAACTGGCATCACATTGTTGATTGCCAGAGATTTAGGTGTAACTTCTCCAAAAATTAGCACCAGAAAAGTAACAACAGCAGTAGCAATTCCTAATCCTGCATTCCCCAGCCAGAGGGCAAATAAGTTACTGGTCAGAATCGCCGAAAAATTATTGACCAGGTTGTTACCCACTAGGAGGGTAGTGATAAACCGACCCCGATTTTCTAAGACCAGCGCAAACATCCGACGCGGGTCTCCCTGCTCTTGAATCATCGCCCTGAGTTTAAGGTTGTCGAGGGCTGTAATCGCAGTTTCCGAGCCGGAGAAAAAAGCGGAAAGCAAAAGCATCAATCCCAGCGCCGCGATATCGAGCCAAATACTTCCTAAAAGGGGACCAAGATCGGAAGTAACGAGAATATATGACTGAACGGGTAAAAAAATCACGGGAAACTGTAAAAGGCAAAAGGCAAAAGGCAAAAGGCAAAAGGCAAAAGGCAAAAGGCAAAAGGCAAAAGAAAGCTTTTTCACTTTGCCTTTTTCCTTTTAACTTTAGAGTAGCTCACCCGTTTCTTGTAAAGAGTGCAAACGTCGGTAAATCCCTTCGCGGCGCAGTAGTTCAGCATGGCTGCCGACTTCTACAATTTGACCTTGATCGAGAACTACAATTTTGTCTGCTTCCCGGACGGTACTAAGTCTGTGGGCAATGATGATGGTAGTGCGGGTGCCGAGGATGCTACGCATTGCCAACTGAATTGAGCGCTCAGATTCGTAGTCGAGGCTAGAAGTTGCTTCATCAAAGATGAGGATATCCGGATCGACCAAGAGTGCCCTAGCAATCCCCAAGCGCTGCCGTTGTCCGCCAGACAGCCGCATCCCCCGCTCTCCTACAACGGTGTAGTACCCTTGCGGTAGATGCTCGATGACTTCGTCTACTCTGGCAATGCGGCAAGCTTCCTGAACCTGTTCAAAGGTAGCTTTGGGGTTGCCATAGGTAAGGTTCTCAAGCAAAGTACCGTTGAAGATGTCTACTTCCTGGTGAACAATCGCCAGACGCCGCCGATAACCTGTGACATCCATAGTGCGAATGTCTTGACCATCTATTAAAATGTGCCCTTGATGGGGTTCAAAATACCGGAACAGAAGCTTGACTAAGGTAGACTTACCCGACCCCGAACGTCCCACCAGGGCTACAGTTTGATACGGTTCGATGAGTAGGTTGATGTTTTCTAAAACTGGGCGGCTGCTGTCGTAGCCAAAGGTCAGATGAGAAAACTCGACTTTGCCGGTGAATTGATAGGATGTGACGGTGGCAGATGAATCCATAACAAAATTAGCTGCATCCGCCCCAGTTTTCTGCTGCATAAACTCGTGAAACCGCAGCATTGAGGCATAGCGACGAGCAAAAATTTCTGCTATATTGGCGATTGGTTCCAACTCTGCATAAGCCATGCTGGAAACGGTTAAAGTGGTGACAAAGTGACCAAGTGAAATCTGACCTTTTAGCGCAGCAGCGAGAGTTAAACCTAGCACCATCAAAACACAAAACTGGATGAGAGTTTTTTGCCAAGTGGCGAGTTTGATGTAACCAAGGTGAATGCGGTAGACAATGACTTTAAACTCGCGGTTTAAGCGTTGCCGTTGCCGTTTCATTTCTATTGCTTCTGTGGCAAATGCTTTGACTGTTTTGATATTGGTGACGATTTCAGAGGTCCGGCTTTGGGTATTTTCCATGTATTTATCTAGCCGTTGTTCTTGTTGCATCAGATGCTTTAAACCTTTGAGGCTGAAGCTGAGTATAAACAAGAACGAAACTAGAAATAGTAAGGCGATGCGCCACTCAATAAACCAGATAATTACAAAGATACCCAACACTCGGAATAGTTTGGGAATCAACTGTCCGGCGATTTCTGGGTAAGTCCAAGTATGGTTTTCAAGTCCTTTAGCAACTCGTCCGGCGATACGTCCGGGGTTGTTTTCTTCGTAAAATTCTAGGGGCAGAGTGAGGATTTTTCCTAGTATTTTTTGAGCTTGATCTCGACGCGATCGCAAGGCGATATCCCAATGAAACCACCAACTTGTCCAAATCTGAATGGGCGCTCTAACTACGGTGACTAGGAAGATTAACCCCATTAGCACTGATAGGGAAAAAAACCGATTTGCTGGTAAGTTAGTAATGTCGGCGACAAGAGCGATCGCATTTTGCAATCCCTTATCCAGCGGTTGACTGGACAGCACGTTGAGAATCTGCCCAATTGTGTAAGGAACTACCAGATCGATGATTTCAAAGAGACTAGACGCTGCAATACTCAAAAGCGCGACTACCCGATATTTTCGGTAATAACCGAGGATATCCCGAATGCTTGCCATAATTCTTTCTTGATGAAAAATAGCCAATAAAAAATTCCAGAGTCCGGTTCAAAAAGCGACTCTGAAAAACTCGTATCTTGCATCCAGCGACTTTAAATCGCGGCTACACACACCAAGCCCATCTCCGTGGGGCGTGAAAACTCTTCACTTGTCTTTAGTCGAGCGAAATGTTTGTGTAGCCCCATGCAGCCTAAGGGCAAAAAATACGCGAAAGATATTTTGGGTTAAACAACAAAGTAACTCCCCGAATAAGGGAGTTTTACAGGAACTTTGAGATAACCCATCGATTGAACTTATGGCTTTATCAGCATCGGTGGTGGCCTCGGTTTAGTAGCGGGTTACATAGCGTAGGCTGAGTGGAGTGCCCACCAGACGAGAAAAGCAATACCGCCCAAAACCAACACGGATGAGATAGCGATCGCTTTTGGGCTATCAGCTCCCTCGAACTTCATAATTCCACGGTTCAAGTCTGACATAAGGCTGCGATCCTCCTTGGCTCGGAGCTAGACAACGATTTGTAAACATATCGTACTCATGACTAGGTTAGCGGGTGTTAGAGCATTCGTCTATCACCCGAATGGGTCATAAATGGGTTGGGCTAAGATGGGAGCGACTTTTAATACTGCAAAACTGAAGTGCTGCAAGATTTAAGCTAGATTGGTTCACGCTCTATGTACACAGGGGATTATCCGTGAAAATCGCGCTAATTGTTTTGGCAGTTGTTGTGGGGTTGGTGCTGGCGGTAGAGGTGGGATTGCGACTGCTATTCGGTTTCGGAAATCCCCTCATTTATATTGCCGATGAGCAGATTGGATATTTATTAGCGCCAAATCAGCGCACTCGTCGCTTTGGCAATCTGATAGAAATTAATCAGTATTCGATGCGAAGCCCAAAAATAACAGAAACTCGCCCAGAATCTACGCTGCGGGTACTATTACTAGGAGATTCCATCGCTAATGGTGGCTGGTGGACAGATCAGGCTGAGACGCTTTCAGCCATGATGACTCAGCAGTTGCAATCATCTAGCGATGGTAAGACTTTTAACCAGATTGAAGTTCTCAACGCTTCGGCGAATTCCTGGTGTCCGCGCAATGAATTAGCTTACCTAAAGCAGTTTGGTACTTTTGAAGCTCAGGTAGTCGTGTTGCTGATTAATACCGACGATTTATTCGGGACTGCGCCGACTTCAATCCCCGTAGGACGCGATCGCAATTACCCCGACCAAAAACCGCCCCTAGCTCTTGTAGAGGCATTCAGCCGCTATTTGTTAAAGGCACCGCCAGTACCAGAGATGAAAGCGGTGAATGCGGAATCAGGCGATCGCGTTGGCTTTAATTTAAAAGCCATTCAAGAAATCCAGACCATCGCAGAGCAAAAAGGTGCCAGCTTTTTGCTAGCAATGACACCCCTGAAGCGGGAAGTCGGCGAACCGGGTCCCCGTGATTATGAACTAAAAGCGCGAGTGCGCCTCATCGACTTAACCCAAAACCAACACATTGCCTACATAGATTTTCTGCCCATTTTCAACTCAAAAGAGCAGCCAGAAACCCTGTACCGAGATCATATCCATCTCAGCCCTCAAGGAAATCAGCTGGTTAATGAAGAAATTGGGCGATCGCTCAATCAATTAAAAATGCAAAATTAAAAATTAAAAATTGCGGAATTTTTATTTTAGTAGTGGTAAACACATAGTGTTAATTAGTAGTGGAACCTCTGTTATACAAAGGTTTCCAAGCTAATTATCACTACTTCTACAACACTACTCCCATTTTTAATTTTTAATTTTTAATTTTTTAAAAGGAAACGGCTACAGCCGGAGAACTCAGACACCGACAATCCCAGTCTGGTTGCTGCCAAACCTGACCATCAAGAGCCATCTGATCGATCAAACTCGCCAGACGCAACGCCTTAAGCGCCTGTTCGCCGCCTACAGAGGGTTGATTCCCACCACGCACGCAGTTAACAAAATGCTCTAACTCCGCGTGAAGCGGCTCAATATTACTGGTGTAGACTTTCTCAATTAACCCATCCTGTCGGTAAAGCACCTGACCATAATCTGTCATATAATTGGCAGTCGTTTGTCGGTGAATCAGAATCTCATTGTTGAGAAAATCTGCTTCAGTTAGAGAATTTTTGCAATGGGCAGCAATGCGACGAATTTTGCGATGTGTCACCTTACTGGCTGTTAGCGTAGCGACAATTCCGTTGGCAAAACCAAGGGTAGCCGTCACGTAATCTAGATAGCCAGAATCAGCGGCACGACTACCACTGGCGGTCAATTTGACTACGGGTGCAGCGGATAGTTCTAGCAGCAGGTCAATATCATGAATCATCAGATCCAAGACTACAGAAACATCGTTAGCCCTTTGCGAGTAAGGACTCATGCGATGAGCCTCTAGGGCAAGCAATTCTTCTGTTTTCAGAACTTTGCTGAGTTCTTGAAAAGCCGGATTAAACCGCTCAATGTGCCCTACTTGGAGAATACAGTGAGATTCGGCTGCGGCATTGACGAGGGATTCAGCCTCAGCAATACTGGCGGCAATCGGCTTTTCAATCAAGACATGAATCCCGGCTTGCAGGCAAGTTATGCCAACCTCGTGATGCAGCCTTGTCGGAACGGCAATGCAGACAGCATCTACATAGGGGATTAAGTCATGATAATTTTCAAAAAAGCGGGCGCGATACTTACTCGCAGTATCCAAACCCCGCTCAACATTAATATCTGATACACCAACCAGTTCAACATCTTTAAGCAGACTCAGAACGCGGGTGTGATGCTGTCCCATATTGCCGACCCCAATCACGCCAATGCGGATTGGTTGAGGCTGGTTGCGCTGCTGATGAGCGTCTGGCTGTCTTGCTGACATGCTATCTTGCACTCCTGTATGCTCCTCCACCACTAGGATTAAATCAATTGGCAACGTTTAGTCGCCTGAGACGATCCAGATGGTATCATAGTGCCTTCTTTTGTGAAGAATTTCAAAGCTGTGTCTAACTTTCTCAAATTTGTGAGAGTTGGCTCATCTTCCATTTTGTTGAGGTTTGTAAATTAGCAGCTGGTAAATGTGTCACTTTCTCTCCCGTCCATCTGGGGAGGAGTGAGGAGTGAGGAGTGAGGAGTGAGGACTGAGGGGTGAGGGCTGAGGAGTGAGGGCTGAGGACTGAGGGCTGAGGACTGAGGAGTGAGGACTGAGGGCTGAGGACTGAGGAGTGAGGAGTGAGGACTGAGGAAGTGAGGACTGAGGAAGTGAGGATTCAATAGTGAGGAGTGAGGAGTGAGGAGTGAGGACTGAGGGATTTAGTAGGCAGTGGACAGCGGTCAATTACAAGAACCGACGGAGGGAAACATCTCAGGACTTACGCAAAGCTTATACATATAGTGTTTTGTAGGGGCAATCCCCCTGTGGTTGCCCCCAAATGTGGTGATGTTGTGTAAGTCCTGAGCTAAAAGTTGGCAGAAGTAAAAATCCAGGTATGAGGGGGCTGGGAAGTGAAAGCGGTTGTTTTGTTGTCTGGGGGGTTAGACTCTTCGACGGTACTGTATCAGGCAAAGGTTGATGGCTGTGAGTGTTATGCTATCTCGTTTGATTACCAGCAGCGGCACCAGAGAGAGTTAGAGTCTGCGACAGCGATCGCCCACCTCGCTGGTGTACTAGAACATCAGGTAGTGGCGTTTGATTTGCGTCGCTGGGGCGGTTCTGCGCTCACAGACAGTGCTATTAACGTACCAGAAGGGCGATCGCTTGATGAAATGGCTCAAAGTATCCCTGTAACCTATGTCCCCGCCCGAAACACCATCTTTTTGAGCTTTGCCCTAGCTTATGCAGAAACTATCAACGCTCAGCGGGTTTATATTGGCGTTAATGCTTTAGATTATTCCGGTTATCCAGATTGCCGTCCCGATTATATCCAGGCAATGCAGGAAATCTTTCGACTGGGAACGAAACAGGGACGAGAGGGACAGCCGATTAGCATCATGACGCCCCTGATAAACCTGAAAAAAACGGAAATCATTCAGCTCGGAAATCAGCTAGGCGTTCCTTGGGAGCAAACTTGGTCTTGCTATACCGGAGGCGAAGTGGCTTGTGGCGTTTGTGATTCCTGCCAGTTGCGTCTAGCTGCTTTTGCTGAGCTGGGATTACAAGATCCGCTTCCCTATGCAGCGAAGAGTCACTAAAGCTGGGGATGTCCCAGATGTAAACGAATGGCAAGTTAGAATCTAAACTTTATCATTCAAAATTTATGCTGACTCCTGATTCCTGATTCGCAATTTCTGATTCCTTTATGTCATCTGCTGCAACCTTAGCATCTATATCTGAGACATCATCTGAGACATCAGATCCGTTGGCTCCATTGCTAGCAAATGTCGTCTCTCGTCGGTGAATGCGAATTTGGTGCAGGCGTGGACCCTCGGCAGAAACGATGGTCAGCTCAAGGTTGTCATAGCGTAGGGTTTCGCCTTGGGTAGGAATTCTCTGATAGTGGTAAAGCAGGAAGCCGCCCAAAGTTTGGTATTTATCAATCAGGGGCAAGTTGAGATCCAGAAATTCGTTGACTTCTTCCAAATTCATCTGTGCTTGCACCAGAAAAGTCTGCTCATCCAAAATTTGTACAGCTAACTCTTCTTTATTCTCAGATTTTGGCTCGTAGCCGATAATTTCAGCAATCAAATCCTCAATTGTTACTAACCCAGCGGTGCCACCAAATTCATCCACAACGATCGCCATTGCCAGGTGACTTCGCTGCATCATCGGCAAAAGTTCGCTTAAAGGTCGTCCTTCGGGCACAAATCGAGCGGGTCGAATCCAAGGCTGAATCGGTGTATCTAGGGTTAGTTCCCCTTTGGCTAAAGGTTCAGCTAACTCTTTGAAGTAAATAATGCCGCGAATATCGTCGAGGGATTCTCCCGTGACGGGATAGCGGGAGTGACCCGTGGAGGTAATTTCATCTAGAAAGATTTGAAAAGTGGCGTCACAGGGAATGGAGGCAATGCTGGTGCGGGGAACCATCACTTCTTCCGCCAACACCTCACCAAACTCAAACACGTTGTTGAGCAACTCTCGTTCTTCGGCTTCCAGACCTGTAGACTCGCGCTCTGTGGTGATAATCATTTGCAATTCTTCGGGGGTAACGCGCGCATACCAGCCTTGTCCGGTGTACTGAATGCCTACCAGCCGCAACAGCAAGCGCGTTGATTGGTTGAGAATCCAGATGAACGGGTTGAAAAAGCGGGCGATCGCTCTGATTGGCAGTCCCAAAAACCTCGCCAGTTGTTCCGAGTAAAGCAGTGCCACTGATTTCGGGGATAGTTCACCCAAAACAATTTGCAGATAGGCAATCAGGAAGAAAGCAACCGGCACCGAAAGGGAATGAGCGATCGCTACTTTCACCTTCCAAGATAGAGGCAAGTGCGCTATTGAAGCGGACACTAAAATTGCCATTGTACTCTCGCCAATCCAGCCGAGAGCCAAACTAGAGAGAGTAATCCCTAGTTGAGTAGTAGAAAGCAGCCGATCGATGCTGCCTTGCAAGTTTTGAACCGTTTTTGCCTGAATATCGCCCGCTTCGGCTAGCTGATTGATGCGCGATCGCCGCACCGAAACTATCGAAAACTCAGCGATGACAAAAAAACCATTAATGGCAATCAGCAGTAGCACCGATAATAATCGCAGCAGAACGTCTTGCGCGGTGAGCCTAGGAAAAGCATTCACCGTCAAGATCGCCAACACGGGGGTATCCATCCGTAACGAAGGTATTGGGTATTGGGTATTGGGCAACGAATCGTTGGTAATCGGTAGTCGGTAATGAGTAGTGGGTAGAATCCACTACCCACTGTACGGTCACGGTACAAGAAAAGCCCCTATTACCTACCACCTAACGCCTACTTCACCACTGGAATTCCAGACATTTTCAGCTGGAGTTTTTGATCGGGATAATCTGTCAAAGTCAAAGAAAGCTGCTTAGCGTCTTCTAGTAAAGCCGTGGGAATACTCACCGTCCCCGAAAAGCTTTGCCCATTTGGTGGCAATTCTCCTGGCAAACCTTCAGTCACAGCACTTAAAGCTCGACCTTGGTCGTCCGTTACATTCAAGAAACTATACAGAAACCGTACAGCATTCCCTCCCTCATTCTTCAGGCTCACATTCAGCAACAAAGACCCTCCTTGCTGACGCGCTGAGCCTATCTCCAACTTCACGCCCTTGTCCTGACTTGTAATCGGGAAATTTTGCTGTTTATTTTCCTGCTCAGAGGTCTCCTCAGGAGTGTTAGGCTCGCTGTTGCTTTTGGTTTCCTCTTCTTTCGGTTCAGGCTTAATAACGGTTTTACCCTTACCGCTCATTTGTGCTTTGACACTTGCCAGGATATCAACCTCGCGCAAAATTGCCACTCCTTCTTTACCAGGAGTTGCCCGCTTGCTACCAGCCAATTTATTGGTAGGGCGCACATCCGGCTGCGTTACTCCTTTAAGGGCTTCATGACCTACAGTAAACCCCCACATCGCACTTACAAAGCCAGCGCCTAACATCATGGCAAGCAAAATTAACGTAAGTGCGACAGTTGAATTTAGTTTCATTGGTTGCTCAAGCTACAAAAATTGCCGCGACACCGACTAACTGCTATACATAGCTGACGACTGACAGCAGTGGAACCTATGATAGCGAATCGGTCAATGTCACGCCGAAGATTTATCTCTATTTTAGAAAACAGCGCTTATAATTTATTATCAGGAATCATACTACGCATCCGCTTTGGAGTGGACTTAGCGTCCATAATTGTATAAAATAACAATCCAGCCAGGATTGACTGATGGGATGCAGTCATCAAATCAGTCAATCCTGGCAACGAAATCAATCATGCGCTCTTGGCCGATTGGGGAGGCAGCGAACTCATAATTCGCCTTCAGACTGGTTCGATTCCGGTAGGGCGCATTCCCATAAATTCAGTATCCTTGAAGCAAATTCCCCAGAAGCGCTCTAGCGGAAAGTACAATGCGCTCAGGATAAATGCAGTTTATTAGCGTATCACGATCTTAAGAAACCTATTAATAAAATTATTCTCGATAATTTACTTTTATCGAAAATTTCAGCAGAATATCTAAAACGCCAGATGTTTCCCAATGGTGGAAAGCAACTGAACAAAGTAAGTTGGAAGCTTAACGTCAGTTCAAGAAATAGAGTTTATAAAAAGCCAGCCCTGATAGCTTGTCAAAATCTCGCCCCGTGAATTTTGAAAAAGTCAAATTTTAAACCGCGACCAGGCAGAAGTAAGAAAGACAAACAATCTTTGCTTGTCTTTTCCTCTTTTTCTGATTTAGGGCTGTGGGGGGTTCTCAAACACGAACTCGCTGCCTGTTACGGGTCTACCACTACCAGTAACGTTTACATTGATAGCTGGGCTTTGCAGAATTGAGGTATTGAAAGGATTAGGGAGATCGGGAGTGCGAATAATAAAGTCACTGGAAGTCTGCTGAAAGAGTAGCTCCCGGTAAAGGTTATCGACTATCTTAGTGTCTTGCTCGATCTCATTTTCTGGAAAACTAGGGCCAATGATGAAATTTAACTCCCGTCGGTAAGATTGGTTGCCGAAAAAGTCTTTAGAGTTTTCACTGATAGCTCGATTAAATAAGTCCGGAATCGAGGTATAAGGTACTGGCTGGAAGTTAGAGAGTGTTTGCTGAGCGATCGCGCTAGAGGCAATGACAGTCGAAGCGGCACTGAGAACCAACACACTGATTAAATTAGTCAAGCGCATTCCCATCTCGTCCCTCAACTTTGGCTGAATACTATCTAAAGTTTAAGTTTAGGATGATTGTTAGTCAAATTGTCATATCTCCACTCTTTTTCTGTCCTAGTGATGATCCACAAAATCCAACCCCAGACTGATTTAACTGGCTCTTATGCTACTGCCGAGCTAACAACGCTACGCCAGCAACTGCTGGATTTATTTTGCCATCTGGCTTATAAAGAGGGAGATTTTGTGCTGTCATCGGGGCAGTGCAGTTCTTACTACATTAACGGCAAGCCAGTAACGCTTCATCCCCAAGGAGCTTTAGCAACAGGTCGGATTCTGTTATCGCTGCTGCCGATGGATACCCAGGCAGTTGCCGGATTGACGCTGGGAGCCGACCCGATTGTGACAGCAGTAAGCGTAGTTTCCGCCTATGAAAATAGACCTTTACCGGCGTTAATTATTCGGAAAGAAGCCAAGGGACACGGAACACAGGCATATATAGAAGGTCCTACTCTCCCTGCGGGTGCGAAAGTGGTAGTTTTGGAAGATGTGGTTACAACTGGTAAATCTGCAATGAAAGCAGTTGAGCGTCTGCGAGATGCCGGTTATGAGGTTGAACAGGTAATTTCTTTGGTAGATAGACAACAAGGCGGTGCCGAGTTATACCAGTCAGTTGGGCTAAAGTTTCAGGCGGTGTTTTCGATTCAGGATCTTCAGGAACGATATAAGCAGATGCAGGCTTAATATTGTCGCTCAAGTTTACATTTAGCTGACTGATAATCCTGCTCATGAGAAAGACTTTTGAGCAGTGCTAAACCTAAAATAAACTCAGTATTCGCCACTGGCAATGCTAGGTGATTATTTACGGTAAGCTACGCGATCGCACTATGCCACTCTCACCCACGACTATTGACGAGTCTGATTGTTGTAAGTACAATGTAGCTACTTTTCCTTTTAAAGCTACTTAGATATGAATGCAGCTATCAAAACCAGAATTGTTAAAATTGGTAATTCTCAGGGAATTCGTATTCCTAAACCGCTTTTAGAACAAAGCGGTATTCATACAGAAGTTGAAATTGAAGTGCAAGGCGCGAGCTTGATTATTCGCCCAGCGGCAAGATCTCGTGTGGGATGGGATGAAGCCTTTGCCAAAATGTCCGAACGACACGATGATATTTTGCTTGACGATGTTATCCCTACTAACTGGGAACAGGTTGAATGGGAATGATAGTCAAACGTTTTGATGTTTTCCTATTTAATCTCGATCCTACTGTTGGTAGTGAAATTCAGAAAACACGACCCTGTTTAGTGATTTCTCCAGATGAAATGAACCGCAATATTGCTACAGTCATCATTGCACCAATGACGACAAAGGGTCAAACATATCCTACCCGTATAGCTTCTCAATTTCAAAGTAAAGATGGACAAATTATTCTCGACCAGATCCGCACAGTAGACAAAACTCGATTAGTTAAACACCTTGGTCAAATTAGCCCCGATGAGCAAAGAGCTGTTCTCGATAGCTTGGCTGAGATGTTCGCCGAGTGAATATTCCCGTAACTTGAGCGAATTCTATTGCTGTTAAAAATTGCGCGATCGCACTTATGTGTAGTGCGAGATAGCGCGATCGCCTACGGTACGCTACGCCAAAGCCCATTGCCCCAAGTTGGGCTAAGAAACACAACCCAGTATTTCCTATTACAATAAGCTTTGAATATTTTGGGTTGACGAAGTAAACCTAAATTAGTGAGCATCACCCATATCTACCCATAGACGCTCTTCATAAAATTGAAGCTTTGGATCAATATCTTTTTGCTTCAAAGTTAAAGATTTACAGTTATTATCATAATCATAAAAAAATATTTCTACTTCTGAAAATAAAAACAATTCAGTCTGTAGCAAAATCTGTTTAGGATTAGATTCACTAATCTTAAAATCTAATTTTCTTTTTGTTTCTTCATTAATTGGCTTTTCAACTATGCAAGTTACATAACATACATTATTTTTATCTTTTTCTAATACATTTAAAAAAGGAAGAAGCTCTGAGTTTGGAATACATAAATCCTTCTTTTTTCCATCTATTAATGATAAAGACAAACGGGGATTTGTATAAATCAAACCCTCGTACAAGTTAGAATCATTTTTATATCTAAAATTCATCCTAATTTGCTTGATATTAAAAGCTTTGTTCGAGGCAGTTATAGATAATTTTAGTGCATATCCAATACCTTTTATTTGCTTATGCACACCAAAATTATCATAATTAAACATCATTTCTGGACTTATGTAAACAATGCTAATTATTCTTCCTTTTAAGATAGGTTGCAACAAAAACTCTTTATAGCAAATGCTATAGCAGAAATTAACTATAGCTATTATAAAACCGCCAAAAGCAGCTACTGCTTTTGCAGTTTCAAAATCTAAAGCCATAGAAAGAATTCCATTTTATAATTTTACTTAATAGCGTGCTACCTAAAACATCGTTACCATGCTCAACTTGGTAACGATGTTTAACATTGTTTTAGCCTTGAGTTACGGGTTCCTTAGCCAAAAATTTCTCCAGTTCTGTCAAAGCATCGGCATCCACTTTCGTCTGCATCGGGCAGAATTTCGGACCGCACATTGAGCAGAATTCAGCAGTTTTATAAATATCTGCTGGCAGAGTTTCGTCGTGATATTCCTTAGCGCGTTCGGGGTCGAGGGATAATTCAAACTGGCGGTTCCAGTCGAAATTGTAACGCGCTTTGGAAAGTTCATCATCGCGATCGCGTGCCCCCGGACGATGCCGTGCAATATCGGCAGCATGAGCCGCAATCTTATAGGCAATTAATCCATTCCGCACGTCTTCAGCATTCGGCAGCCCTAAGTGTTCTTTGGGTGTCACATAGCACAGCATCGCCGTACCGTACCAACCAGCCATTGCTGCACCAATCGCAGAGGTGATGTGGTCGTAACCGGGGGCAATGTCTGTAACCAGTGGTCCCAACACATAGAAGGGTGCTTCAGAACACTCTTCCATCTGCTTTTTGACATTAAACTCGATTTGATCCATTGGGACGTGTCCTGGCCCTTCCACCATCACCTGCACGTCATGTTCCCAGGCTTTGCGGGTCAATTTTCCTAAAGTTTTGAGTTCGGCTAATTGAGCGGCATCTGAGGCGTCGTGCTGACAACCGGGACGCAGGGAATCTCCCAGACTGAAGGAGACATCGTATTTTTTGAAAATTTCGATGATGTCTTGGAAGTGGGTATAAAGCGGATTTTGCTTGTGATGATGCAACATCCACCGTGCCAGAATGCCGCCACCGCGAGAAACAATCCCGGTGATGCGATCGCGCACTAAAGGCAAATGCTCAATTAATATCCCGGCGTGGATGGTTTGATAATCTACTCCCTGCTGTGCGTGCTTCTCAATTATGTGGAGAAAGTCATCGGCGGTGAGGTTTTCAATCGTGCCGTGGACGCTTTCTAAGGCTTGGTAAACTGGCACTGTGCCAATGGGAACGGGCGAGGCGTTGATAATTGCCGTGCGAATCTGATCCAAATTGCCGCCGCCGGTGGACAAGTCCATGACGGTATCAGCGCCATATTTTACAGCCAGATTTAACTTATCGACCTCTTCATCCAGATTGGAAGAGTTGGGGGAAGCGCCGATATTGGCGTTCACCTTACACTTCGAGGCGATGCCAATCGCCATCGGTTCTAGGTTGGTGTGGTTGATGTTGGCGGGGATAATCATTCGTCCCCGCGCCACTTCATCCCGAATCAGCTCAACTGGGAGATTTTCCCGCTGTGCTACATACTGCATTTCTTCAGTAATCACACCTTGACGGGCATAGTGCATTTGAGAGACGTTGCTCTGTCCACGCCGCTTAGCGATCCATTCAGTCCGCATATTGAATTCCTCAATTAACAGCTTCCCTCCGCCGGTATTAGCCGGACTCAGGTTCTAAGGGTGTAATCTCAGCCTGTAAATCCAGGCACCCCTAGCTTGATTGACAATATTACCACCAAGCTCCGGTTAGGGCTGGAAGGTTCCCAAAACTTGATGTTTTGCATCACTCTGTGAAGTGGCTACAGTGTAATTCATCGCCTGCAAACCGTAATTGATGTCATAATAGGCATCCAACTAAGCATCAATATGCCATCGTTATATGGAAAATATTACTGTCAGAACAACACTGGCATTACCATCTGAGCTTTTAGAAGCAACCGATCGGGCTGTGCGGGAAGGAAAAGCCAAGAGTCGTAATGAGTTTGTTGCCCTAGCATTGCGTCATGAGTTGGCGGCTCAAAAACGAGCTGATATTGATGCAGCTTTTGCGGGAATGGCTGATGATGTCGAATATCAGGCGGAAGTTGTGAAAATTAGTAATGAATTTGCTACGGCTGATTGGGAATCATTTCAGATAGGTGAATCTCAGCAATGAGGCGAGGGGAAGTCTACGATGCTCGTCTCGATCCGACTGAAGGTTCTGAACAGGCAGAGATTCGACCTGTAATTATTGTCAGCCGTGATGCCATCAATGCTGCCAGTCAGGTTGTGCTGGCAGTTCCCTGTACAACTTATCGCATTGGAAAGCGTATCTATCCGAGTCAGGTACTCCTGCAAGCGCCGGATGGTGGGCTGGAGCGAGATTCGGTGGCACTGGGAGAGCAAGTTCGCACTTTAGCTAAAACTCGTTTTTTACGTCTGCGTGGGATGCTTTCATCCTCATCGTTGGCGCAACTAGAACAAGCGTTGCTAATTGCTTTAGATTTACCAGGACAAGGGGAGTTTGAATAAGAAGCGATCGCGTTTCGGTGAGGTTTGGGCGGTGAGAGCGATCGCCATATAATCGGTAATAACCCATGCACAAGCGACGCTACAGTATGAGTACATTTGTACCGAATAATGAAGCAGACTACCCAGAAAATTTAGCAGATGAGGAACAGGAAACACAAATTGAAGAAAGCTTGGAAGATGATGATGACATCCTCCCTTCCAGGTTCTCCATATCAGTTTCTCGAACAGATTTTGATGTTGATGGCATAGTTAAGCGTCTGAGAAATAATGATATATATATTCCTAATTTTCAGCGTGCCTATGTATGGAAACCCAAACAAGCTTCGCGTTTGATAGAGTCTCTCTTACTTGGTCTGCCGGTTCCAGGGATTTTCCTGGCAAGAGAGCCAGAAACGAACAAGTTGCTAGTACTTGACGGTCAGCAAAGATTAATTAGTCTTAAATCTTTTTACGATGGTAAATTTCCAGAAGGTCGGACATCGTTTTCCTTGAAAGGGGTTCATTCAAACTTTGAGCGCCAGACATATAAAACACTCGCGGATACCTATCGGCGGCAATTAGACAACTCGGTTTTATCTGCAACTGTTGTTCAACCACATGATAACAACGAAGAAAGCATATACTATATTTTTGAAAGGTTGAATACAGGTGGGACTTTATTAAAACCCCAGGAAATTCGGGGTTGCATTTATCACGGAGAATTCAATGATTTGCTTGAGGAAATGAACAAGAACGGAGCATGGCGTAACATATTTGGCATTTGTGATAAGAATAAAAAAGACCAAGAACTTATTCTACGCTTCCTGGCAATTTATTTTGAAGGGAATAATTACAAGCCATCAATGAAGGAATTTTTAAATAGATATATGACCAAAAACAGACAACTCAAGCAGCAGTCTAGGGATAGAATTATCAAAGCATTTATCCCAACAATTGAAATAATTTATAAATGCGTTGGCAATAAAGCTTTCAGACGAGAAAAGGCATTTGTTCCTACTTGGTTTGAGGCAGTCATGGTCGGTACAGCGAAAAGGCTAGAAAAAGGTACTATTCAGAATATTGAGGAATTCCAACAAATCTATCAACGTCTAATAAGTGATGAAGAATTTCTAGGCGTATCCGTGAAAATACGCGATCTAACTAACGAATATAATGTAAAGGAAAGGCTAAGACTGGCAAGGGAGACTTTCGCTGAATTAAAATAATCAGCCTTGAAGTTGCAGTTTGTCAGATGATGTAAGAATTAGCTTAGCTGTTGTAAATATAGGGGCTTGTGGAATATACGTCATCATTTCTAACTCATTCGTGCAAAGTAGATCGCTAGTACACCTCCACCAATAGCGATCGCTTTCACCTATCCCCTCCTCTATCCACAAGTTAGGCTTTGCGCCCCATAACTCCCAGCAGAACCCAATTGAGGATATTTGGTTGCAAGCAAAGCAATGTATCCGAGAGTGCGATCGCCTGTGCAAATCTTTTGGTGTCGTGAAGTATTTATTTGAGTTCGTAACTTATCGTCAATTCTTTGACTTTCCAAAGCTTTTCACCTATGGCTGTTTCTCACAATTTATTTAGAATTGCTATATTTACGAACAGTTTTTGATTCATGGATTGGCAAAATGTAGAATAAAGCTTAATTAATCGAGGCATATTATGTGGTAAAACTAGCTTTTAAAAACTAACAACTAAAAAGAGCGGGTCAAATACTTGACCCGCTCTTTTTGGTGCAGTAAATTGTAATTGACAACATTTGTTGAGTCTTCGCTGATGGGTCGGGAAAGTACCAACGCCCAATTGCTCTGACATAACTTTCTTGCTCCTCGCCGAATCATCAAGTCTTATGCAGTTTCCAACCAGTCATAGATTTGATCTAACTGTTCCAGCGTTACTAAACCGTATTGCCATAAGATCATCGGCAATGGACCGGGATCTTGTTCTCGACGCCGCAAAGCGATCGCAATCGATGCCTTGGATATTGCTAAATCTTCTTGAAGAAAACGGAGAAATCGAGAAAAGTTCGTAGGTGCCATGATGGCTTTTACCTCCTTTGTAGAATCTATTTTGTAATTGAAACCTTGGTTTGTTGAGTGATAGTAGTCAGTATTTTATCTGTCCACCTTTACTCGGCTCCTTTTATACTATTTTGCCGCTACCCACTGGAACGCTAGTGTCACAGATCACCAGCCTGGTGTGACAATTACGGCAGCCGGTATGGGTATTAACAGAAGAATGTTCATAGTAGATTCAGCACTTTAGGCATCCCTTCCGGGTTGACCTAGAGAATGAGACTAAAAACTTAGGCTCACTCCACTTTTTTCTGAAATCCTAGCCGACTCTAGAAGAGTGAACTTTGCTTAATATTTTCTTCAGCAATTCACTGAAATTCCTCTGTAATAGGAGAGATTTGCTTGCCTAGAGCGTCTATTCCACTAACCTCACACCAAATTCCAGGCAAAGCGCTCTCATCCTTGGAAGAACCATGTCTCTGGAAGCGAGAATCTAGGTTTAAGCGTAACAATAATTGAAATTTGCCGCCTCAAACTCTATCTTGGGAAAGAGTACCTTATTTTGGCGACAAATACGTCTAAAGAGCGAGTAAATTTTTAAATCACCTTGATAAGGACTATAAAAGAGAGCCAGGAAGTCCGTCTGTATTGGCATCGAGTTACTGAATGGTGACGCGATCGCCCGCCTTCAAACCGAGTTCCGCCGCTCGTCCTCCTCGGAGTTCAATCACCTGGTTAACAGGCGTATTCGGACCATAAGTGGGGCAAAGACTGGTTGTACAGGGAGGAACATTGGCAGCGATCGCTTTCACCACTCCATCCAGCATAAAAACCATATCCAGCGGAATGAGCGTATTCTTCATCCAGAAATTGATCGGTTGCGGTGGGTTGAAAAGAAATAGCATCCCGCGATCGTCCGCCAAAGACTTCCTGTACATTAACCCCATTTGCTGTTGTTGGGGTGTCCGCGCCACTTCCAGCTGAATCACCTGACTTGCCATCGTTGCCTTAGCTGAAATTGGCAAAGTTTGACCCATCTTATTCTGTGCGGGTGATGCCTCCGATGATGACAGCGCTGGTTGTGCAGGGGTTGTCGGTGCTGATACTGGCGACGCCTGCTGCAATGGTTGTGCGGGTTCCCCACTCTGAGAGGAGGTTGATGGCACCGATGCTGAACATCCCATCAGCAAAACTGCCAGCATCATTACCACTAAACTTGCCTGCTTTCTGGCGTTGCGATCGCCTTTGGCGGATGCGCGTAAGTGCTGTTCGCTCCAATCCAAATTCATCCTTTATCCTTGATATTTAAACTCAAAACTCAATCCTTTCTAAGCTTCTCGCAAAACGTATCCTACACCTCGCACTGTTTGAATCAAGCGCTTTTCGCTCTCTTCTTCAATTTTGAGACGCAAATAACGGATATACACCTCAATCACATTTGACTCTCCCATAAAGTCGTATCCCCAAACATTTTCTAGAATCTGTTCGCGGGTCAAGACTTCGCGGGGATGCGACATCATATACTTTAGGAGTTCAAATTCCTTCATTGTCAGGTCAATCACTCGCCCGTTCCGCATTGCTCTGCGGGTGGACAAGTCTAAAACCAGTTCGCCAAACCGTAACTGTTCGCTAGCACCTGCTTCTGGCTGTAAGTAGAGACGCACCAGTTGCAAAAAAGCGTCCGTGCGATAAGGTTTGAGGAAGTAATCATCGGCACCCGAATTTAGACAAGCAACCCGATCTTCTACGGTATCGCGAGCCATCAACAGCAGCACTGGCACGCGAGATCCGGCATTCCTCAGTTGGTTGCACAACTTCAGTCCAGAATCTCCTGTTAGCACTCGATCTACGACGACTAAAGCTGGCTGAAGTTCGCAAGCTTGATGGAAACCGCTGGTGGTGTCTGGCGCAACAACAGTAGTATATCCAGCTTCTCGCAAATCCATGCTGACACGTTGGACAAGAATTTCGTCGGTTTCGACGAGTAAAACACAGGGAGTGCGGTCAAAAGTAACAGGAGACATAGGCTACATTGGGGCGCTTTTGCTGCGTTGTTATCTCAGTTTAACTACATTGGAAAGCGATCGCGAAGCGCTCCAAAAAGTCAGTTCGCTGCTTCCTTCAATGTAGGTAAGTATTCATGCTTAGTATAGGACAGATGACAGGGAGGGTGAGGGAAGCAGGTAGCGAACTGACAAGTCAGCGCAACGCGATCGCTTCCAAGTTTTTACTCATTAGCCTCACCCCAAATCAGAATTTTGCAAAATTTCTCGAATTCTTGCCTTAAATAAACGGACTGCGGCTCTCTGACCAATAATTTTGCTTTGCTCAATCAAGGCTGGTATTTCTGCAATTGGTAGAAATGGAAAAGCCAGACTTTGAGCGCAAAAATTATATTGTCCACCACCTAATTGATAGACATAAAGACGCTAATTCTCGTATCTCCAGAATTCAGGAACGCCCAGAGAAGCATAGATTTGAAACTTATTGAGAGAGGGACTTGTGTAGTCAACCTCTACAACCAAATCTGGTGGTGGATCGGTCTGCAAGTCTATTTTTTTTCCTCTGACCAACGCTTCATTCTGTATATAGAAGCAAGTATCCGGTTCCACGGCACGGGTTAAATCTTCTCGTTCTAGAGTAAGAGAACCGAGTTGGATGATTTCAATTTCTAACTCATCTGCTAAGGCTGTAACAATTTCCGCTATAAGTATTTTAGATTCTTCGTGTTCTTGGTATGGAACCATAATTTCTAGTATTCCCTGGTCATAAGCGAGTCTACAGGCGCGATCGCTTCCGAGATCCGCTAGTAGTGCCTTGAAGGTTTGCCAGGTGACGCCTGTTAAAATGACTCTGACTTCGGGAGGAACTTGCTGCTGTGGGAGAGAAGACGCCGTTACTTTCTGTACATTCATAGTTTTGATTACTCCCGAAAGCGAGAAATTCTGCAAAATAGATTAAGCTGATCGTTCAAAGCTTAACCCAAACACCTATTTAAAAGCCTTCGTCATCTATGAACAGCCCTTTCCTGACTCGCCTCCACAGTCCTGAACGTCCTGTCATCGTCTTCGATGGCGCAATGGGAACCAACCTCCAAACGCAAAACCTGACCGCCGCTGACTTTGGGGGACCAGAATACGAAGGCTGTAATGAATATCTGGTACACACTAAACCAGAAGCGGTGGAGAAGGTGCATCGGGACTTTTTGGCAGTTGGTGCCGATGTGATTGAAACAGATACCTTTGGCGGTGCCTCGATTGTGCTGGCAGAGTACGACCTGGCGGATCAAGCCTACTATTTGAATAAGAAGGCGGCGGAACTGGCGAAGCGCGTGGCGGCGGAATTTTCGACGCCGGAGAAACCCCGGTTTGTGGCTGGTTCGATAGGTCCAACGACCAAGCTGCCAACGCTGGGACATATTGACTTTGACACACTGCAAGCTTCCTTTGTAGAGCAAGCTGAGGCGCTTTACGACGGCGGCGTTGATTTATTTCTTGTCGAGACTTGTCAGGATGTGCTGCAAATTAAGGCAGCACTGAATGCGGTTGAGGAAGTCTTTCAGCGCAAGGGGGAACGACGCCCGTTGATGGTGTCGGTAACGATGGAAGTCATGGGTACGATGCTAGTCGGTTCTGAGATTAGCGCCGTAGTGACGATTTTGGAACGTTACCCGATTGATATTCTCGGACTTAACTGTGCCACGGGACCAGACCGGATGGCTGAGCATATCAAGTATCTTTGCCAGCACTCCCCGTTTGTGGTTTCCTGCGTTCCCAATGCTGGCTTACCAGAAAATATTGGCGGTCATGCTCACTATAAGCTGACGCCGATGGAATTGCGGATGGCGCTGATGCACTTTGTAGAAGATTGGGGCGTGCAGATAATTGGCGGCTGTTGCGGCACGCGCCCTGAGCATATTCAACAATTAGCAGAAATTGGCAAAACTCTGAAGCCAAAAGAGCGGCACTTTAGCTATGAGCCTGCGGCGGCGTCAATTTACAGTGCCCAACCTTATGACCAGGATAATTCATTCCTGATTGTGGGCGAGCGGCTGAATGCTAGCGGTTCTAAGAAGTGCCGCGACTTGCTGAATGGGGAAGATTGGGATGGGTTGGTTTCTTTGGCGAAGTCGCAGGTGCGGGAAGGGGCGCACGTCCTTGATGTCAACGTGGACTATGTCGGGCGCGATGGCGTTCGAGATATGCATGAATTAGTGTCGCGGCTGGTAACAAATGTGACAATCCCGCTAATGCTCGACTCCACAGAATGGGAAAAGATGGAGGCAGGATTGAAGGTTGCCGGGGGCAAGTGCCTGCTGAATTCGACTAACTATGAAGATGGAGAGGAGCGCTTCTTCAAGGTGCTGGAGTTGGCGAAGAAGTACGGAGCCGGTGTCGTTATTGGCACGATTGATGAAGATGGGATGGCACGGACGGCTGAAAAGAAGTTTGCGATCGCGCAACGTGCCTATCGCGCCGCTGTCGAATATGGCATTCCACCCTACGAGATATTTTTTGATACTCTCGCTCTACCTATTTCTACGGGTATCGAAGAAGACCGCGCTAATGGAAAAGCTACCATTGAATCCATCCGTCGCATTCGAGAAGAACTTCCAGGTTGCCACGTTATGTTGGGGGTTTCTAACGTTTCCTTCGGTTTAAACCCAGCGGCGCGAGTCGTCCTCAATTCCATGTTTCTGCACGAAGCGATCGCGGTGGGGATGGATGCGGCAATTGTCAGCGCTAGCAAAATTCTGCCGCTAGCGAAAATTGAGCCAGAGCATCAAGAAGTCTGCCGCAAGTTAATCTACGATGAGCGGCAATTTGATGGAGACATCTGCACCTACGATCCGCTGGGAGAGTTGACAACGCTGTTTGAAGGGAAAACGACGAAGCGCGATCGCTCTAATGACGAAAATCTCCCCGTAGAAGAACGTCTGAAGCGTCACATTATCGACGGCGAACGCATCGGCTTAGAGGAACAACTTACCAAAGCTTTAGAGAAATATGCGCCTCTGTATATTATTAACACCTTCTTGCTAGATGGCATGAAAGTTGTAGGCGAGTTGTTTGGTTCCGGACAAATGCAGTTGCCTTTCGTATTGCAATCTGCGGAAACGATGAAAGCAGCGGTGGCATATTTAGAACCATTGATGGAAAAGAAAGATGCTGGAAATAATGCCAAAGGAACTGTAGTAATTGCCACCGTTAAAGGAGATGTCCACGACATCGGTAAAAATTTGGTGGATATCATCCTGTCAAATAACGGTTACAAGGTGGTTAATATTGGCATCAAACAGCCTGTTGATAAAATTGTTGATGCTTTTGAGCAGCACAAAGCTGATTGTATTGCGATGAGCGGCTTGCTGGTAAAATCAACTGCTTTTATGAAAGATAATTTGGAGGTTTTCAACCAAAAAGGAATTACAGTCCCAGTAATTTTAGGCGGTGCGGCGCTGACTCCTAAATTCGTCCATGAAGATTGCCAAAACACTTACAAAGGTAAAGTTATTTACGGCAAAGATGCTTTTTCCGATCTGCATTTCATGGATAAATTAATGCCTGCTAAATCCACTGGAAATTGGGATGATTTGCAGGGATTTTTGGATGAAGTTGAGGAAACTGGTCATGCACCTATTGTAGAGGAAGCGTCTCGTCTGCCATTAGAGAATAGCACTCAAGAAACTCAACCTGTAGAAGTAGATACGCGGCGTTCTGAGGCTGTGGCGATTGACATCGATCGTCCAATTCCACCTTTCTGGGGTACGAAATTATTACAGCCTGAAGATATCCCATTAGAGGAGGTGTTTGAGTATCTGGATTTGCAGGCTTTGATTGCTGGACAGTGGCAATTCCGCAAGCCGAAGGAACAGTCTCGCGAGGAGTACAATCAGTTTTTAGAGGATAAGGTTTACCCGATTTTGAAGGAGTGGAAGCAACGGGTTGTAGAGGAGAATTTGCTGCATCCGCAAGTTGTGTACGGGTATTTTCCGTGTCAGGGTGAGGGAAATTCTTTGCACATTTATAGTCAAGAAGGAATGAACCGCCAAGACGCGAAGGACGCCAAGGAAGAGAGGAAAGAGGTAATTGCTACTTTTAATTTCCCTCGTCAAAAGTCTATGCGTCGTCTGTGTATTTCTGATTTCTTTGCACCTGTTGAGTCGGGACAGGTTGATGTGTTTGCGATGCAGGCGGTGACTGTGGGGGATATTGCGACGGAGTTCGCGCAGAAGTTGTTTGTAAATAATCAATACAGCGATTATCTGTATTTCCACGGCTTGGCGGTACAAACGGCGGAGGCGGTGGCGGAGTGGCTTCACGCCCGAATCCGACGGGAGTTGGGCTTGGCGGCATCAGAACCGGATAATATTCGGGATATTCTGGCGCAGCGTTATCAGGGTTCTCGGTATAGTTTTGGGTATCCGGCTTGTCCGAATATTCAGGATCAGTATAAGTTGTTGGAGTTACTGGGAAGCGATCGCATCAACCTTCACATGGATGAAAGCGAACAACTGTATCCCGAACAATCTACAACGGCGATTATCGCCTATCATCCAGCAGCAAAATATTTCAGTGCGTAAGCGGGTGGCGATGCCGTTGCAAGCATCGCCATGACACTTTACAACTGTTCCGGGTTAATCCCTCGTTCTCGCAGTAGCGCCTCTAAGGCTTGATAGCGCTGTCTTTCTTGTTCCAATTGATTTAGCGCTTCATCTGCGCGATCGCGTTCCTCATCTGCGCGATCGCGTTCCTCATCTGCGCGATCGCGTTCTTGTTCCCTAAGTTGAGCTAATTCCACAAAACTCAGAAACCGTTCTTCTGTGGGTGTATAAATTTCCAGATTCTCAAATGTCACCTGAAACCTCACTCCTAGACGAGGACTAACCCAACCATTCATCTCCTCAATTATCTCTAAATCCTCTCCTAAGCGCAGCCAACCGATTAGCTCAATGTCATCTGGATCGTAAACATAATATTCCTCTACGCCATAGCGTTCGTAGAACTTGAATTTATGAGCCATTGCTTTAAGACGATTGCCAGGAGATAAGATTTCAAATACTACTTGTGGTGGAATATTATCTTCTTCCCATTGCTTGTAGGAACCCCTATCGCCTTTTGGTCTGCCAAAGGCAACCATCGCATCCGGCGCTTGGCGAGTTTTATTGTCTCCTTCGACGGGATACCAAAGTAAATCTCCAGCGACAAATACATTTGGGTCATTAGCAAACAGCAGATCCAAGTTTTTTTTGATCAACACTATCAACTCAAATTGCTTGGTATTGTCTGCCATTGGTTGACCGTCGCTGTCTGGGTAGATGATCGCTGCTGCGGTATCGGTTGGTAGTTGTTGTACCATCTTGCTTTGTTTGGAGCTTGAGGGTGGTTATTTTAATTGTAGCGATCGCATAAACCTCTATATGAGTGCTTTATTAATTTTTGTTACTGTTAGCTGGGGCCTGTTCTTGGGAATACTTTAAATAGAGCTTTTTGATAAGTTCTGCTGCAATCAATACTAGAAACGATATGCCACCAGTTAAAAAATTTGACAGCGACAGTATGCCATTACTTGACCTGTTGCGAAGCGCTAAAGAAGGAAAAACTCAACTGCCAGATTTTCAGCGTAGCTGGGTTTGGAACGATGACCAGATATGCAGCTTGTTAGCCAGCATTTCACTTTCTTACCCAATTGGGGCAGTGATGATGCTCGAAACAGGTAATCCTGATGTGCGATTTCAACCTCGCCCAATTGAAGGAGTGACACTGAATAATCCGACAGAACCAGGGCAACTAATTCTAGATGGACAGCAGCGATTGACTTCGCTTTTTCAGACATTGCTATCAGGAAAACCAGTCAAAACAAAAGATATACGAGGCAAAGAAATTTACAGATGGTATTACATTGATATCGCCAAAGCGCTCAACCCAAGTATTGACCGGGAGGAAGCGATTGTCAGCGTACCAGAGGACAAGATAATCCGCAATTTTGGTAAAGAAATTGTATCAGACTACTCGACCTCTGAAAAAGAGTACCAAAATGAAATGTTTCCGGTTTCACAAATTTTTGACTCATCCGACTGGATGACAAGTCATAACGAATACTGGGATTACGAAAAGGAAAAAGTCAAGTTTTTTAATAAATTTAATAATGACATCTTAAAGCAGTTTGAGCATTACGACGTACCAGTTATTCTGCTACATAAGGAAACACCTAGAGAGGCAGTATGTAAAGTTTTTGAGAAAATGAATACAGGTGGCGTACCTCTTGATGTTTTTGAATTAGTTACAGCAACTTTTGCTATTTATAAGTTCAAACTCCGAGAAGATTGGACTAAGCGGGAGAAGGAATTGAAGAAGCATTCGGTACTAAAAAATATTCAAAAAACTGATTTTTTACAAGCGGTGACTTTGCTTGCTACCTTAGAAGATTCCTCAGTAAGTTGTAAGCGCAAGGATATTCTAAACCTGACTTTGAAGCAATACAAGGAATGGGCTGATTTAGTTACTCAAGGGTTTGAGCAAGCAGCAAAATTTCTCCACACGCAAAAGATATTTAGCGATCGCGATCTGCCTTATCAAACTCAACTTACAGCCCTTGCAGCTATTTTCGCAGCACTTAGCGATCGCGCTATTGGAGCGGGAGCAAATGCAAAATTAGCTAATTGGTATTGGTGTGGAGTTTTTGGCGAACTCTACAGTAGTGCTATTGAAAGTCGTTTAGCGAAAGATGTATCACAAGTGCGGGACTGGATTAATGGTGGTGCTGAACCTGACACTATCAGAGATGCTAACTTTACTCCCGATCGTCTTTTAAGCCTGTATACTCGCAGAAGTGCTGCTTATAAAGGTTTATCTGCTTTGTTGTTGAGGGATGGTGGGTGCGACTTCTTTACAAGTTATCCCATTGACACTTTGATGGACTTTAATAAAGCTATTGATATCCATCACATTTTTCCGCGACAGTGGTGTAAGAACAACAGCATTGCAGCCGAGGTTTACGACTGCGCGATCAACAAAACCCCACTTTCAGCCAAAACTAATAAGATGATTGGAGGTAAAGCACCAAGCATCTACTTAACAGATATTCAGAAGAAATCCGACATCTCAGTAGAAAATCTTGATGAGATTTTGCGATCGCACGTTATAGAGCCAGCTAGACTACGTATAGATAACTTCGATACCTTCTTCCAAGCTAGAAAAAATGCACTTTTAGATCGGATTGAGAAGGCAATGGGTAAACCGATTCTGCGCGAGGCGACAAAAGAGGTAGAAAATTAGAATTTGACAGGACTTACGCAAAGCTTATACATATAGTGTTTTGTAGGGGCAATCCCCCTGTGGTTGCCCCCATATCTAGTGATGTTGCGTAAGTCCTGTTTGAGTACGAACAAGACATGAGCGATCGCATCTTTTACGATTTCAAGAATGCGATAGCGAAGCGCTGACTTGTCAGTTCGCGTTCTCTCCTCCAATCACTCCACCTCAGCATCTAGATTGGCTTCAACGCCAAGCGATCGCAATTGTTCTGCTAATCTCTCTACTCTTTGTCTTAAAACATTATCTCCGCTTCAACCAAGCAAATACTTCATCAACTGTAAGCGTCAAAGTTATACTCTCTAAAACAGGCAAAACATCTGCTTTAGCTAACAAATCTGGTAGGCGATTCGACTGATAAACTAAAATTGAGCGTTCGCTGGGATCGAGCAACCATCCTAGCTGAGTACCATGTCGCAGACAGTGCAGAATGTTACCAGTAACCTTAGTTTGACTTTGGTCGGGTGAAAGTATTTCAATTACCCACTCTGGTGCAAAATTAATACCAGTGCTAGAAATATCACCGCTTTCATCCAATGGTAGTTTATCGCTAGCTACGACAACGACATCAGGAACTACCGAACGATTACCAAAACTACAACGCAATTCTGGAAAAGCTTCGTAATTAGTAGCTGCTGCATCAACTTTGGCAACTAAAAGTTTTTGTAATAGGCTATGTTTACCGCCTCCCATAGGTTTCTGAACAGCCTCTCCATTGATATATTCCCAAGCTGGTGATTCATCAATATACGAAAGTTGTAAGAATTCTTCTAGAGTGTTTCTTGGAATTGCAATTTTCATTCTCTCCTTCCATAACTCTGTCTCAAAATCTAAATTCGGTTCAATGCCAAGGGCGCGCAATTGTGATGCTAATCTCTCTACTCGTCGCCTTTCTCGCTCAAGTAGTTGACTTTCTCGCTCTTGAGGAGTAGGAATCCAGTTATCATCGGCATCATACCAGCGCAACCAAATGCGATCGCGAAGCGTCTCCGAAGGAGATTCGCTTTCCCCATAAAAACCTTGCTACAGTCCCAAACCTAGCTGAATATTGTCAAGTTAAGATAATTTTGGCAAGAATGCGATCGCGCGTTGCGCTGACTTGTCAGTTCGCGTCTCACCACAAGCTAGACAGAAGCGCCTAACTGTTCCTCCCAAACCCAAGCACCGTGGAAACCGTAAGGCACTCGCTGGGGGATGAGGACACGCGCCACTGGTTCAGCAGTCACGTCCTGGGCATTTACGACCACCAGTTCAGAAGTATCTGCCCGATCATCGTGGACGAAAGTCATAAGCCAACCGTCATCCTCAGCAGTAGCATTGGGACGGGGAACAAATACCGCCTCGCCACCATAGCGTTCCCGTCCGAATTTGTGAGTTTCGGACTTACCACTATTGAAGTCATACTTGATGACACCTTCAAATAGAGGCATGGGATTATTTGCCATCTTTGCCGTATAACCGTAGCGCATTGGTCGTCCCATTCGCTGTTCGTTCAGACGCGGGAAATCAGAAGGCGCATCGTCCAGCATTTCCTCTTTTACCGTACCCGTGCTGAGGTTAAAGCGCCAGCGATACAACCGACCAGCGTCTCCCTCATTTTCACCGGGGGTCATATCAGTCGTTAAGACACTGGTGGAACTCATGCGACAAGCGACAAGCACCACTTCATCCCCCTCCTCGTAGGCATTGAGAGTATGGAAGACATAGCAGGGAGGACTTTCAAACCAGCGGATGTTGCTGTTATCGCCATGACGGGGGACAATACCAAAACGACTAGGGCGATCGCGCTCAAACATCAACGGTGGTTTACCCTGCTGCATTCGTACCATGCTGAAAGTTAGCGGCAGATCCATAAAAATGGTGTAGTGTTCGGTGATGGCAAAATCGTGCATCATCACCGCCATCGGCAAGTTGATGGGAACTGTCCGCAAAAGCTCACCGTTAGCTGAAACGACGCTGTATTTCAGGTACGGTGGGGCAAAGGAGTAGCCAAAAAACATCATCTCCCCAGTTTCGGCATCTACCTTGGGATGGGCGGTGAAGGCAGAAACCAGCTTGCCATCGTAAGTGTAAGCGCCGGATGTCTCTAAGCTGGGAACCTTGATAGCGTGAGGTTCGCCTCCTTCCCAAAGCGCCAGCAGTCGTCCATCGTGCCACACCAGAGCCGTGTTAGCAGTATTTTTAGGGAAATTGTAAGGATTGTTGCCTGGTGACGGTTCTGCCAACCCCGTCCAAATCGCCTTACCTGCTTCGCGCTCAATATTAAATCCCCGCGTCCGGATATAACGGTTGCGATATTGAGCTTTGCCGTTGTTTATTCGCACTCCGTGCAACATTCCATCCCCGTCAAACCAGTGATAGCGACCGATAGGTGAGAATTGGGGATTGGGGCCATTCCGCACGAACATCCCAGATAAGTCGGGGGGGAGGTTGCCAATTACTTTCAGGTTGGTGGGTGCGATTTCTTCCCGTACTGGTGCAAAGTTGCCATCTAGATAGGGATTGACTGCGATTGTGGTCATTCGTTGTGCTGAATCGATTGTCTTATCTATATTTATTTTGATTGAGCTAAGGCGATCGCGTCTCACGCTATGGTTGTGGAAACAAGCCAGATGAAGTGGCTGGGGTGGATTCGCCAAGTTTAGAGGAAGATGGGAACTGACAAGTCAGCGCAACGCGCGATCGCATCCTTCTCTATCTCTATAGCAGTCCTAGATTCGTGAAGGCGAGATCCGCGACTTCGTAAGAGTTGTCGCGGATCTGAAGGGCTGACATCTCACGACTCAAATAGGATTGTTATATATGAATGAATGCGAACAACTTTTATTCTAAACTGACACTAACGATGAAACTTGAAAGTACGGCTTTTACTGCAAATAGTGTAATTCCGTCTAAATACACCTGCGACGGCTCAAACATTTCCCCATCTCTTAGCTGGAATTCCCCTCCAGAGGGTACTCAGAGCCTCGCTTTAATCGTTGACGATCCGGATGCGCCTGGAGAAATTTTTGTCCACTGGGTTCTCTACGATCTCCCGCCTGAAATTCGCCATCTGCCTGGAGGCATTCCTAGTCAAGCAAACCTAGCTGAAGGGGGAGTCCAGGGTAAAAATGATTTTGGCAATTTAGGTTATGGTGGCCCTTGCCCGCCTAGTGGTACGCATCGATACTTTTTCAAACTCTACGCACTAGATCGACTATTAAATTTAGCAGCGGGTGCCACTAAAAACCAGTTGGAAGCGGCAATGAATGGTCATATTCTGGCAGCAGCAGAACTCATTGGGCGTTATAGTCGCCAGCGATAATCTTGCCGCAGTTCACAATTAATCTGCAAAAAAAACACCTTGAAAAAGGTGTTTTAAATGTTGGTCATCAATTTTTATGTATGATGCCGGGGAGTCCGGGCACCTAAAGATGAGCCAATTAGCGATGCTGCTAAACCTAATAGAGAACCGATTGTAAACGACCAACCTGCCTTAGCTGTGGCACCCGCAATATCACGAGTTTGCTGAGCCGTTACATTAGGCGCGTTGTTGGGTACATTTACCCCACCTTGTTGTGCTTGGTTGACGATTTCTCCAGCATTTGCTCCGACGATGCCGAATGCACCCGATATTCCACTTGCCAATAACCAGGAACTCAATGCCAAAGTAGTCGCCCAGAGAATGGCTCCATTTAACATTGCCGTATTTCGGTTCATCGGGCCACTGGCACGGGCGGCTACCCAACTACCAACCAAAAGTGAAAGGAACAAAGAGATAATCGACCAAATTCCGACTGCTCTCCCAACATCATCGGCATAGGATCTGGGTGCGCCTGAACCGGCAATATTAGTAGCACCAATTGCGGCTCCTAAAGCACTCAGAATTAGCTGAGTGGCTAAAGCAGTGACAATACCGGCAAAAATGGGACCCCACCTTACACGATCGTGGTACTCAACAATTTGATTGCCAGCAATTGGCTCTACAACAACCCTGTCTTCGCGATTTGTGTATGACATAGCTCACCGCTTTTCCTGTTTTTATTTTTTATAGAGCTACTTTTTTCTAACTTTCACCCTTGGGTTATACTTTATGCTGGTATTTATCTGAGTATATCTATCAGTAGGAAGAATCATGATATCTATCGCTAGAAATAATAAGTGTTCTATTTAGTTGAAAAGCGCGATCGCAATCATTAAAAAAATATTGGCTCTTCCGTAGTTGGTATGCTAAATTTATAGTCAAGAAGCGCCACAAGCTATACTAGCCATGAATTTAAGCCAATTTAGCGTTTATTAAATAGAAAATACAGTCCAAAATCGTTATACCTTGCTAGGTAAGCCTTTCAAGTTTTGGAATCAACTTTTTAGCATACCAAGTAATGAAGAGCCAAAAAATTTGAGCTTTACGGCTGTTTCGATGGCAGTGATGAGCAATAAAAAGCCAGACTGGTCGCTGTACTATCGCATCCCGTTCCGCTCAAAAACACAACAAATAACTGCCACTCCGTCCGCCGATAATATCCGGAATCCCAGCAAAAAAATCCGCAGGGCATGACTACCCTAGACGACTTCAACGGTGACAATTGCTAAAAATGCTTTTAACACAGCTTTTTGAATGACATCAGTTGTTGTTACAATCATTAACTATCCTCGTCAAAAATTTCTTTTTCTGGGAATTTGGGGCATAGACGAGGTAAAGCCAAGCTATCTGCTGTGTTTAAAGCTTCGGGATTTATGCTTCCGGAATGGAAACACTGAAAAATTGTAGAAACTCAAGATAAAATCGACCGTGCAAAAACAGACTTTATTAGTAGCCAGTCTCTTGTTGGTGCCAGCGATCGCCACCGTCAAAATGCCAGTTGTCCAAGCTGCTCAACTGGTAGCCCAGGACAATCAACAGCAGGTGAGCGAACTGCTGCGGCAGGGGCGTAAGTTGGTGGATGCGGGAGATATTGCCAGAGCTTTGGCAGTTTATCAACAAGCTGCCGTTCTCGATCGCGAAAACGCCCGCATATTCTCCGGCATCGGCTATTTACAAGCAGTTCAGGGCAACTACCGAGAAGCAGCCAAAGCTTATCAACAGGCTGTCACCCTCGAACCCAAGAATGCTGATTTTCAGTATGCTTTGGGTTACACTCTCGCGAATCTTGGAGACAATGCCAGTGCCGCAACCGCCTACCAGCGTGCTGCCCAGCTCAACAACAAGAACCTGAATGCCTATCTAGGATTAGGGGTGGTATTACAGCGTCAGGAAGATTATCAAGGCGCGATGCAAGCCTATGAAACTGCCCTCCAGCTCGATCCGAAAAATTTGCAAGCTTATGAATTTATCGGCTCCGCCCTCCTGAAGCAGGGACGTCCCGCAGAAGCCATTCAAGCTCTCCAGCAGGCTGTCGCCCTCGCCCCTAATGACAGCGGCGTGCAGTTGAACTTGGGAGCCGCTTACATGAAGCAAGGCAACGTCACGGCTGGGATTGCGGCTTTAGAACGGGCAGCCAAGATAGAACCTCGCAATGCTCAGATTAGCCTCCAGATTGGCAAAATTTTCCAAACCGGGAATAATCTGGATGATGCCTTAAAGGCTTATCAACGGGCAGTGCAGATCAAACCCGATCTAGTGGAAGCTCAGACAGCGATCGCTGATATTTTGCTAAAGCAGCAGGACTACCTAATGGCAATTGTTGCCTATCGGCGGCTGGTGGAAATGTCGCCGGAAAATGCCCAAGCTTTCTACAACTTGGGAATGGCGCTCAGAGGGAGAGAAAGGGTACCCGAAGCGATCGCTGCTTTTGAGCAAGCCCGCGACCTTTACCAGCGTCAGGGTCAGACGGAAGGCTCTCAGAGAGCGAATTCCGCCCTCAGAGAACTGCAAAAAGACCGAAGCTAAGCGCAAATGACGAATGACTGATTGATAGCTTCTTAAGAACTTATTAAGAGTCTCGGCTTGGGGAAATTTCTGCGGATAACTTGGACTGCAAGATACCTCCTAACTGCGTCCTCAGCCCCATTGATGTCAGAACAATTTAGAGCATCTAATGGGGCTTCCGTATTTTCGACTTGGGATTTTGGATGATTAGGCTGGGGTTGAGCAACGGATAGATTCTGGTTGTTCGCTCGTAGAACCCGCTCTAAAATCTAAAATTTCGACCAAAGCATCAACACTGGCATCCGATAAATCCGCCAGGGAAACCACTCGCTCTAAATTGGGAAAGCAGCGGCGGATAGCATGGTTGTAGCTCGGATCGTAGTGGCACTCTAGTAAGTCTCTCACCAATTTTTCCCACTGCCCAGCATCAATGAGCTGGTACCATTCGTGGAGTTTTTCCCAACCATAGCGAGATTTCAGTCTGTGCAACTTCCCTTTCAAAACCTCTGGGTGGGCGATTAAGTGAGGATATTCTTGCAAAAGCCACTGAATTCTAGCTTCTACAGGCAGCTGAATTTCTAAACAGCTTGCTTGTTTCATTTGCTGCCAGAGAGATGGGGGCAAATAAATGCGCCCAATTTTATTACTCTCTGCTTCCACCCACACCGGAAAGTTGGGATCGAGGCTTTGCAACTGTTGCAGTAGCAGGGATTCAAAGTGTTTTTGGGATGGCTGAGGCTGGGGATGGGTAATCGATAATTGTCTCTCTGCTTCAGATGCGATCGCCCTTGTCTCTACAAGCTGCTCCTTAGCTCCTTGGCTCCCATTCTCCCACTCTTCACCCAGGAGAGAACCACGATGGTTTGCTAAACCTTCCAGATCCAGCATCTGAATGCCAAACTGAGCCAGACGGCGCAAAATGTGGGTTTTACCGCTGCCAGTCATTCCAGATAATATCCGGAAGGTAAAGCGTTCTGGTAGGTGTTGCAGTTGCTCTCGTACCAAGGAACGATAGGTTTTGTAGCCACCTTGGAGGACAGTAACTTGCCAACCAATTTGACTTAAGACTGTCGCCAAACTGTTAGAACGCTGTCCTCCACGCCAGCAGTATACAAGGGGATGATAGTCTTTGCCTTTTTCGGCAAAGTGATGGGTGAGGTGATGGGAAATATTTTGAGAGACGAAGGCAGCGCCTAGTTTACGGGCGGTGAAAGGACAAACTTGTTTGTAGAGCGTTCCGACTTTAGCGCGTTCGTCGTCATCCAGAATGGGCAGGTTAATGGCACCTGGTATCCGATCTTCAGCGAATTCGCTGGGTGAGCGGACATCAATAATTTCGCTGTAAGTTTCTGCCTCAGATAGCTGAGTATAATTGGGCGATCGCGGCATTGTTAAATATTAAATATTAATGGCTAATTGCTGATGGCTAATTGAAGGATTGTTCAAGCACTCTTCGATTAGCCATTACCTAATACCATCTTATGTTTGGGATAAGCGTTTGAGCGTTTGACCTCCTAGCAGTCGGTCAGTTTCTTCCAGTAATGCGGGAATTTTGTCGGCGTGGGGACTATGGGCGAGACATTGCCGGAGGTCTAGTTCTCGCACCCGATCCGCTTTGGCTCCGGGAAACCAGTGGCTGGCGTTGCCCAGTAGGTTGTAGCGCATTTTAGCGTACTCAATCATATCGTAGGCGATCGCTAGATTTCTCAGCCACAGAATCACTTGTATATTCAGTCCACCAGGCGTTGCTTCTGGCTTTGGTAAGCCAATGTGCCAGGTTTTTACCCAGTCTTCTCCTAGGGTAGACTTCGCTTCTTTCTCCAAGCGATGAAGAATTGGCAACAAAACTGACTCTGCCTTCTCTAACAGCGGCAAGGTCTTCAGGTGTTCGTCAAAATCCTCAGGTCGTGACGCCCCCACACTAAGAGTATGCACCTGTAAATGACTCAGGCAAAACAAATCGTTAAACACCATTGGGCTGAGGGGATAGCACAAATCCACCAATTTTTGCGGTGGTTTAAACAGCATTCCTCCTTTCTCCGAAGGGCTGATAATAAAAACGCCCATATCGTGCCGAGAAGCTGCCTCAATTGCCGACCAGTTGAACTGATTGATGTAGTACCAGTGCAGGTTAACGTAGTCAAACTGGTTCGTCTCAATCGCCTTCACAATCATATCGGTCGGTCCGTGAGTCGAGAAGCCAATAAACCGAACTTTGCCTCGATCTTGTAGCTGTCGCGCCACCTCCAGACAGCCGCCAGGTTTAATGCTATCGTGCAGCAAATCGGCGTTATTGATGCCGTGTAGCGACAGCAAATCAACGTAATCTAGCTTCAAGTAAGCCAGCGACTTCTCAAATTCTTGGCGAAATTCTTTAGCGTCTGCTTTCGGGCTGATTTTCGTCTGGACAATCAGTTTTTCTCTGGGAAAAGTCGGCAAAATCCGCCCCAATTGCATCTCGGAGGTGCCGTAGCCACGGGCAGTTTCAATGTGATTGATTCCGACTTCTAAGGCTCGGCGAATCGTTGCTTCTACATTCCGTTGATTATCGCGGGGAATTCGCCAGGCGGGGACATCCTGCCACTTAAACTGATAGCGCATTCCCCCACAAGAAAACACGGGCATTTGTAATTCTGTACGCCCAAAGCGCCGATACTGCATCTTTCTAAATACATAAGAAAACTGCTGAATTGTGCTTGTAGTTAAGCACAACTATTTTTAGGGTAATTCAGTATGCTTGCAAACGTTGTTCGTACTACCTTGCTATCTTTTTTACCAGCAACCCTGCTGCTGGCATCAAGTTCTGCTATCCTGGCTCAGAATAGCCCCCGTCCTGAAGGAGCCTTGAATTGGGTAGGTGCATCGAATAGAGAAATTCCGCCCGATGCCGTGGTTGGTGGGTATGAATCAGGGCGTCGTTTGTACATCTGTCGTGCCGAATATAACGGTGGCGTGCATCCGGGAAAAGTTGTCGGCAACAATTGTAATTTTGGTTGGGGAGAAGAGGAAATTCTCAGCCCTTTCTATGAAGTTTTAACCGCGCCGCGAAACGTTCGGATTGCTTGGATAGAAGCATCGAACGGACGGGTGCCAACAGGTGCGATCGCTGGTGGTATAGAAGCAGATCGAGATATATTTATCTGTCGGGCATCTCACAATAATGGCGTCCATCCCGGAAAAATTGTCGGTAGCAATTGCAATATTAGTTGGGGAGGACAGGAGATTCTCAAGCGCAACTATCAGGTAGCCGTGCTAAGGAGAAATCGTTAAAAATCCGAGTTTAAGTTTATGCGATCGCTAGGATTTAGCGTCAACAAAAAAACGCCTGAAACTAGGATAGGGTCGGATTTTCAGGACTTACGCAAAGCTTATACATATAGCGTTCTTGTCGGTTCAATCCCCCTGTGGTTGCCCAAGAGATGTCGCGCAAGTTGCGTAAGTCCTGATTTTGTCTCGCACGGTAAAAGAGACAAAATCCTGATATAGAGCAGATTGGTAATTTTGCTCTGAGCATCACAAAAGAAGATTAAGCTTCTCGCACAATCGGCTTACCATCTACCACTTCGCCCACTAACACTAAATCTGTGACGCCCACAAATAAACCATTTTCCAAAACGCCAGGAATATTATTGAGCGTCTTTTCCAGTTCTCCAGGATTATCGATGGTGTCAAATTTTACGTCAATTACCAGATTGCCTTGATCGGTGACGACGGGACCCGCTTTTTTGACGCCCATCCGCAATTCTGGCTTACCGCCTAGCTTTTCGATCGCCCGCATCACGGGTGTCATCGCCATCGGAATTACCTCTACTGGCACGCGGAAGCTGGAACCCAGTCTGTCAACTAGCTTGGAACTATCGACCACGACGATAAACTGTTCTGCCAAATAATCTACTATCTTTTCCTGAGTGTGAGCAGCACCGCCCCCTTTAATCAAATTGTGCTGCGGATCGACTTCATCGGCTCCATCAATGGCAATATCAATGCGATCGGCTTCATCCAGGGTGGTTAAGGGAATTCCGTACTGTTTAGCCAGCACGGATGCTTGAAATGAGGTAGGGATGCCTTTGATGTCTTTGAGATCGCCGGACTTCAAGCGATCGCCCAAAAATTCAATTGCATAAGCGGTCGTCGATCCGGTGCCCAGCCCCACTATCGTACCCGACTGGACGCGGGCGGCGGCGGCTTTCCCGACTTCCTGCTTCATCACCTTAACGGGATCTTGTTCTGCGGTCATTCTGAAAACTCCTGGCGATATTGACAACTTGGCTCTGTAGGCTAGGATCGCTTAGCAATACTACTCGGTTAATTTCTCCCCCATTCCTCTCCACCTCTGCCATGCACCACTTCTAAAAGAAGAGTGTTTTTAGCTTTGAGGAGAGTCCAATTTCCCTCTTTCCCGTGTATGGAAGGGGGGTTTGAGGGGTGCGATCCGATCCGAAAAGTAGGCGATCGCGTAAACCTAAACCAACTCAGCTGCAATCAGTCTACTATCTGGAGTTCCCTTCCTATGACTCAGGGTAAAAATTTTTCTCATTCAGATTATCAACACGACTCAAATCTAACTCCAGAAGCACACCGTCAAAAAATTCAGGATGAGCAAACAAGCACTACACGCAAAGCCTTATTGCTGCTTGAAGAAGGATTAAAATTAGCAGAATTAGGAAAGTATAAGGAGGCTGTTGCCCGTTATCAAGAAGCTTTAGATATTCAACCTAACTCTGATAAAATTCTATACAACTATGGACTTTCCTTATTTTATCTAAGCCGCTACAACGAAGCTGTTAGTTGTTACGATAAAGCCATAAAGTTAAATCCAGATTATTCCGAAGCTTGGAGCGATCGCGCCCATGCACTGATGATGTTAGGTCGCGGTAAAGAAGCACTGGCTAGTTGCGAACAAGCTTTGAAAATTCAACCGGAATCTTATCAAGTCTGGTACAAGCGGGGTTGGGTGCTGAGCAAATTAAATCGCCGTCAAGAAGCGATCGCTAGCTGTGATAAAGCTTTGGAAATTCAGCCGGATAGCTATGAAGCCTGGTGTACCCGTGGGGTTGTGCTACCGCTACCCAAACGCCGCCAAGAAGCACTTTCCAATTTTGAAAAAGCTTTGGAACTCAATCCAGACTACCAGCGAGCTTGGTACAATCGCGGTTTGTTAATGGTGAATTTAGGACGAAATGAAGAAGCACTGGCTAGTTTTGAAAAAGCTATCACAATTCAACCAGATTGTCAAGAATTCTGGTTTCCCCAAGCCTGGTATGGTCGCGGCTTTGTCCTGGGAAAATTACATCGCTATCAAGAAGCGATCGCTAGCTTTGAAAAAGCCCTACAACTTAAACCAGAATACCCTGCGGCTGCCTTCTATAAACTGATCTGCTTGCTCGTAACAGGTAAGGTTTTTCCACATCTAGTGCATTCTGAAAAAAGAAAGCGCCTGTTCAACGAACTGAAAATTATTGTCAATGCCTTTAAGTATCAATTATTATTTCTCGCCGCCTTTATTTTTGTCATCAGTTCTGCTCAATCGCCTTGGGCAACAAATTTTAAGCAATTATTCTCTACTTTGTTTTCGATTGCAATCATTTGGTTTATTCTCCGCGATCTTTGGAAAAACAAGTCCCAATTAAATTGGGTATTAGGAATTTATTTTAAAAGTGGCATTTTAAGTTATGTCCGGGCAGTTTTTATTCTATTTGTTACCCTAACGACATTTGCAGTAGTAACGCCTTACGTTCCCCAATTTATGCAATGGGGATGGGCTAGTGCAGTTTTCGGAAATTCGGGAAATATCATATTTCAACCCTTTGATACTATTAAAAGCATTCAGCCTCCACCAGAAAATCTCAATTCTCAACTTCCCAGCCCCAGTAAAAGCTTACCGCCTGATGAAAAGATTGCAACTCAACCCCAGGAGTCACCTGATGAAAATGTTGCAACTCAACCCCAGAACTTACCCGATGAAAAGGTTGCAACTCAGACTTATAAAGCAGTCCCAACCAACAGTACGGCTCAGAAAGCACCTTTTGATTACACAAAAGTTTTAATGGTTATTTTTTGGCTATGTTTAATTTTAATGGTTCCGTTTTGGGCTGGATTGGAGGAAAAGATTTTTCGTCAAGGTGCTAACACCTGGAAGCAGATAATCGGAAATTCTACAGCTTTTGGCTTAGTGCATATCTCCGTAGGAATTCCAATTTATGCAGGTTTTCTGCTAATTATTCCTGGCTTCTTATTTGCTTGTCGCTATAAATTTGTACATGACAAGTCTTTCAGAAAAAATAATAATGAAAAAGTAGCTCAGGAAGCAGGAGTTCAGGCAAGTACAGCAGATCATGCAATCTACAATGCGATCCTGATAACTTTTTTGGTTTTTGTAATGTTAACGGCGTAATCAGATAAGGATGCGATCGCATTCTCTATTCTCATGTCACTCACCTAGCGCCGCGCCAGCAGTATTCCCTTCATAGAAGCGATGCACTAAGCTAGCACTTCCACCAGCAGCGGCGAAGGTAGCATCCATCTGTCCACAACAGACTTCTTTACTTACGTGCGGATTTATGCAAGAAACCTCCCTGTACTATAGCGGTTTTTGGTTGGGTGCAGTACAGTGCATGACCTCTCTGCTTATAGGAGATAGGCTTTGAGTCTTACTCCCCTTCCCCGTAAAAAATATTTATTCCGCTTCCCTCTCCTTATAGGAGAGGGTTAGGGAGAGGTGGGAAGGGGTTAGGTCTGTATTGGACTCAACTGCTTGCCCGCTATAGGTAAAATTTTTTAGTCTCTATACCAAGGTGTTGCCCAATTGCGGCATGATTTTGCGGGGACACCTCCTGTGGGTTCCCGAATATAGATAAGCCAAAGTTATTGCCTAAAACGGCTCATGGCTTCTTGATCGCAGCCTAGGAGCGAATAATGTTTGCTACGAGCTTCCCATTTTTTGAAAACTAACCTATAGTACCGTTGGGAATACCTCTTACGCCCTCAGATAGAAGACAGTTTCAGTTGATACAGGGTATTTCCTAGGTTGATATATCTTTATTCGTTAGAAGAAAATATTGGTAGTCTCTGCTGTAATGTCACAGATTCATCCGCTTAATCTGGTTATCCAACCTGATGACAAAGAAACTAGCTGCTGTCTTTCCAGCATTGGGTTTCAGGAGCTTCCTGCCATGCCTCAGCTTCTCTATCAAACTGTAACTAATCGTGAACTGGTTAGTATTTTTCTCAAGATCAGCCAAGTACTTTCAGAAACCAGTCAAGCTTCCTCACGCTTTTTCCTGACGCGAACCGAGCAAAGAGATTCTTCCCTTGGGACATCGCCACGCGATTATCAAAATTTACTAGGGGATTTTTTAAAAGCGCAACCGATTAGCACGATTACCCAGGCGGTTAAATATGCTTGGTTTTTTCAGATTTTAGCGAAGCAGCAGATATTTTTTCACTATCAGCCTATTTTTAATTTATCAACAGGCGAAATAATTGCTTATGAATGTTTGGCACGCGCCAAAGATGATCGGGAAGGACACTTTAGCGGTTATCAGTTGATTGAAGCAGCTCTTTCGACGAAATTGGCTTGCGAGTTTGATGAACTGGCTCGGACAATTTGTTTACAATCAATTGCTGACACGAAGAGCCATCAAACCTTTTTTATCAATATATTACCCAATGTAATTAGCAAAGATCCTGCATCCCTAGATCAGAACATCAAGTTAATTCTCGATCTGGGATTACAGCCCGAACAAATTGTATTTGAATTAACCGAAGTAGAAGCGCTGGTTAGTTGCCCAAAACTATTGAAAACCATCAACCGCCTGCGAGAATGGGGGTTTGGGATTGCTGTGGATGATTTGTGCGCCTGTGTTTCCCCAGATAACTACTTCATGGAGTTTTGCCCGGATTTGATCAAGATAGATCGTCGATTGGTACATGGTTGCAGTCAGCATTCTCTCAAGCAGGTGATGCTCAAAAGTTTAGTGAATTCTGCTCATAACTTGGGCATTCGAGTCGTCGCTGAGGGACTTGAAGACATGGAAGATATTGAGTTCTGCTGCGAGATAGAGGTAGATTACGGGCAGGGATTTGGGTTGGCAATGCCACAGGTGACTTTGCAGCAGCAACGGCTCGATTTGGTGAAGTCGTCGCTCAGGATTTTGTCTTACACAGATCCCTGCACCTGTTAAAACCAGATGCTGCTAAGATGCTTTCCTGTTACAACTGACTCTTATCTATGCAGCTTGAATTTATCCCAGTCGAAGAATTTTATTTTGCACTAACCTTAGCCGTAAAAACTTTGGAGGAAGTGGAGCAACCGGGCTTAATAGAACAAGTGCTAGAGCGCCTCGACCTCAAATACGGTCAGCCTTCTACAATTGCCGCAGCCAGCCAGAATACGTTTAACTACGTATTTCGGGTTCTAGAGATAGACAACAGCCCTGCAAGTCAGCTGATTGTCTCAGTAGCAGACTGGCAAGGCAAATTGCGTCTAAGCAGTGATTATGGCTGGACTCTCGATCAAGATCGCAAGCCCGTTCGCACCGAACGATTTAACCAGCGACCAGAATTTGCCAAGCAGCTACGCTGCTACCTACAAGACTGGTTGCAAGTACCTTTGAGTAATTAGCTGTTTGTCGTTAGTCATTAGTCATTAGTCATTAGCCTTTGACTAATGACTAATGACTAATGACTAATTGCTTTGAGCAGCCAACAGTTCTTTCAGCTTCGCCAATTCGCCAGCCCAGCGGGGATCTGGTTGAAAGGTATCTGATTCATTAGATGTTGACCCTTCAGAGCGTCGCGACTTCTTGTTACTGCCGCCACGACGACCACCCCCGGTGGGAGTGGGAGCGGGAGCGCTACCGCCACCGCCACCGCCACCGCCAGCAGCTTTGTTGCTTTCCTTGATAGGAGCTGGCGCTGCTGGGCGAGGTTCTTCTTCTCCTTCACCCTTAGCTCTTGGCAATGCCTTTTCTATTTTTAAAGGGCTGTCTTGGAACATCTGACCGTTGAACTTTTCAATAATTTCATCAGCTAGTTCATCCGTCTTCACGGTTACAAAAGCAAAACCCCGACATTTGCCGGTTTTCCGGTCTTTAATCACCTTGGTGGAAACAGAATCGCTCATGTCCCCAAAGATGGCTTGTAACTCCTGACGGTCTACTTCTTCTTTGGGCAAATTGCCTACATACAAACGGATAGACATGGAAAAATACCTCCAGACTCAATATCTTTAAACAAAAATTGCGATCGCAAAGCGTATGCCCGATGGGGCTGCTCGCACTAAACCCGATCTTCGGTGACAGATTCTCCCAATCAACCTTACGGCTTATTTGGATTCTCGTTTCAGCGAGAGCCTTTTGGTCTACCCCAACCCGACAGCCTGATGGGATGACCGCCGCCTTTTTCTTCATTTTCCTGAAAACGTTTTCATCTCGATTAAGAGCCAATCCGTCATCAGAATAGAAAAACCATCTGTCAGCCTGCGTCTTGGAAAATTCCGCCTCACAGCTAGAATCTTCTTGAATCGTGCCAGATGGATGTATCAGCCCATAGAAACGCCTTCCTGCTATCAACCATTTAAACGCCGAATAGCGCTTCTTCCCAGCACCGATGAGCGCCAAGATAGACAAGAATTGTTCCCATCCAGCACCCGTAACAAACTTTGCCAATTTGCTCCCGGCGAGTTTATTATTGATCAAATCTCGATCGGCAACGACCATTAATTGTTTCAATAGCCAGTTGGCAACTTGTTGGGAAAAATCTTGACGCTGGGAAGCAACATTTAACGGTGACAATTCAATCTGCTGGACAGCTTTAACTCGACGCTTACTGCCCTGTTTCTGGCGAGACAACCGACGCTGTAACCGCTCAATCCGCTTCTGGGCTTTCCTATTGTATCGAGGGATTGCCACCTGCTCAACGCAGTTTTGTAATAGCTGAAAAAAAAGTCTTTTATCGGCTGGAAATAAAGGGTTTGTTTTTTTAAATTTGCGCTTTTGGCTGCAAGAATCTGGCTTATCTTTAAGTGATGCGATTGAACAACTGCTTTGGCAATAGCAGTTGGTGTTGCAACCATTTTGCTCCCACCAGTTAAAGCGTTCAGTCAACCGATAATTGTACTGCCATCTGAGCGCTCCTATCCACTCCTTCATTGTAACTAACTGCTGCTGAGTTGGGCGCAATCGATACTGATGGGCGATTCTCATTAGAGAATTGTATCCTAAATTACTGTAATCTTTGCACTCGACCTTTATGGATATCGAGTTGTCTACAGCAGTATCGAAGCAAGACGTTTTTGGTTGCTCCCAATTATTGCAGGATATTTACATTATTTCTAAAGGTATCACGGTCTCTGCGATGGGGCTAGTTTAAATAGTAGATTTCCGTCTTTAGCAGTATTTTCAGGACTGAAGCACTCAACCTCCACACCCCAAGTGGATCGGTTCTCAAGATACTGCCTTCTGTTATCGCCGGAACGGTCAAATAACTTCAAAGGTAATCGACATCGCCGCCATCTGAGTTGTATCCACGTTGCTCACGCCTTGGGGTGAGGTTCCAGAGGTGCCGCGCGTGCCTTCCGCGAGGTCATCGAGCAAATCGCCGACCACTTGAGTTGGCTCCGAAAGAGATACGGGGCCTCTTTTATCCCGTGGTGCCAGGTTTCGCAGTGCTTGCAGGGCTTTTCGCAGGGGCGTGCTACTGGCAACAATCAGGACTTCTGCGACTCCTTTGGGTTCTTGGGTGATGAGGTTAAATTGATCGTTAGCCCCAGGAATTTGTAGTGTCTGCCCAGCCCTCACCTGCGTAACATCATCGGTCGCCGTCCATTGATTCGGAAAGATCGCTGATATTTCTCCAGTTGGGTCAATTACTAGGACGCTGAAATAGAGGTCGCGCGGCTCATTGTTGGTAATCTGGAACTGCACCGACGTTCCGAGCGGTAACTTGCGATCATCCGAGGGAAGATTCTGCGAAGGATTATTGGAAGAAGTCCCTTGACCGATACCACGAACGGTGAAGGCGCTGGCAAGAATTTCATTTTGACCGGCTCGATTCATCGAAGCAGTGACCTTTAGGCGCGATGAATTGGTATTCAGAGTGAGTTTGACAATCCTGGCTGCGAGTAAGGACTTCAGTTTGGCTTGCAGGCGATTGACAGCATCGGCTACGGTTTCACCGGCAGCACCAAAGGAGCCAGGAATCGGCTCCATCGCTGGAGAAAATAAACCTAAACTGCCGCCACTGTTCATCCTTCCAAAGATGTATTGCACCTCTTGCTGTTGTAAAGGTAGAGCTTCAAGGCGCTTGATCGCTTGTAAAGCTTGTTTCGCTGGCGCGGTGTCGTTGCCTAAAGAGGGGTCAAGACCAATTTTTAAAGTTACATCACTGGGAATTCCGCGAGTGCGTTCCTGCAACAGCGATCCGGGTTTGGCAGTATTTAACAATTTGCCGCGTCCGATTAAGCCTTGACGAGATTCTAACTGCACGACTCCTTGTTCGCGCCCTTGGGAGTCTACTACGGTCAGGATGGCATCTTGATCGAAGGCTACGAGACTTTGGGGGTTGAGTCCCCCCAGCCATAATTGAGCTTGGTTGCCCTCTACTTTAGTGATTACAGCTTCCGCTGGAGGCGTTTGTTGACCAATAAAGTAAATGGGTTGCTTGAGATTACTGCTGCCTGGTTTCGCCTCAAATTCTGGATCTTGACGAGATGACATTCGTGTGATGTTACGACCAATATTGGGGAGGGCGCTGGCGAAAGATTCGCTGCCGGTTTGTTGCCACAGATATTGAGTCATTAAATAAGTAAAGGCACCGGCATAAAAGTCGCTGAAGGGGGTGTCAGCGGCAAACTGGTCGCGCTTGGCTGAGGCAATGACGACCCCTTTGGCGACACCCTCGCGGCGGCGGCGCACAAATTCAGCGGGTGAGAGATTCAGGCGCTTTAGCCATTGCTGCTGATATTCTATTTCGGCGGGAACTGGTTGAAGTTGAGCGCCACCATCACGCGATCGCACGACTAAATTCCCCCTTTTGCCGCCACCTGAGTGACAGCTATCTAGCACCGCAGTGACGTTCTCTGTCTTCAGGGCGTCCATCAGTAAAAATAAAGTGTGCCCCATGATGTCTTCTACAACGCCTCTTTCACCGGGAAATCCGGTAGGGAGCGAACTATCGATGGGCACAAAGGTACTATTGAGACACTTCCCTGTCGGGTCTTTGAAGTCGCAGTCGGGGTCAGCGACCTGAGAACCGTGCCCGGAGTAGTGAAACACCACGACATCCCCGGACTTCGCTTGTTTAATTAGGTGTTCTTCAAAGGCGTCCAAAATGCCTTTGCGAGTCGCTTGTTGATCGGTCACGATCAGAATGTCTTTCGGGTGAAAGCCAAATCGGTGAATCAGCAGTTGCTGCTGCAAATCGACATCGGTGATGCATCCTCGCAACGGTGCTGTTGGATAGGCATTAATCCCCACCAGCAAGGCAAGCTTCCGAGGCGTCCCTTGAGCGATCGCACGAGCAAAGCGATCGCCTTGCTGCATAATATCCAGCTGGCTCAAACCCAGCGTTGCCAAAGTAGATCCGGCAAACTGCAAAAACTGACGGCGCTTAATGTGAGGCATAATCACTTTTAACTAGATTGGTGTTACTGTCTTAACTCAAAACTCAAAACTCTTTAAAGTCCATTTCCAATCAAAATGAAGGGTGCCCAATAATAGGGGTGAGAAAATTCTGAGCCATTGCTAGGGGTTATCGGCGGTCGAGAGTCAGGTATTTGTTCGACAAGAATGCCACCGCGAGGCTCGGTATTGGCTGCTGTTGAGACATTACCTTGTAACAGATTGAGTTGAGCTTGGCGCAACGCTTCGGCTTTGGTCATCGGCTTTTCAGAGGTGCTGTTGGCTAAATTTTTGTAAAATTGTTGCATCAATAGACTGGTACTGCCATCGTCCACGAGCCACAGAGAAGCCATCACCGCCTTTGCCCCCCGGTTCAAGAAGTGGTAAGCCATACTAGCAATTTCTATACCGTCTTGACGAGGACCAGCCAAGGCGGTTTGGCAAGCTGACAGCACTACCAAATGAATGTTGCTTAACCCGGTTAAGGTTTTTATCTGGGGAATAGTGAGTTGTTCGCCGGTTCCTAAAAGAATGTAGGATTTATCGGCGCTATCAGGAACAAATACACCATGAGTCGCTAGGTGTAAAATTTTATAACCTTTGAGATTGTCTTGCAGGGTTGCGAAGTCAAAGGCGCGGTTCAGGAACTTTTGACCTGGATAAATTCCATGATTATTTTTGGTGTCCTGACGCACAATGGCATCGATTTCGGCAGGCACATTTGGTAGAGGACTGAAACCAGGGACAGCATCAGATAATCCCATTGCCAAAACAGGGCTATTTTGAGTACCTACAGGTAGTTTATCGCGGGTGTCCGTATCTTCTGTCAATACATTGTAGATTGTGTATTTTTCAATCAGATATTGTTTCCCGTCATAAAGGGCGCTCATGGGAATGTAGCGCGTCACCCTATCGAGGGCAAAGACTAAGTTTTTCACCTGGCTATTCTTATTTTGAAGTTCCGCCTCTAAGTCTTTCATTAGCCAGTTATAAAGTTTTAGGCTAACTGCTTGCACTTTGGTAGCTTCAGCAGAACCGCAATTAGCAACCTTCTCGCACTCATTCATTAAATCGCGAAACTCTTTGACTGCATTTCCTAATTCATCTCTTGTGACGTTAACTTTAACGGTTTTGACCGCACCCCCTTGGGCATATAGCTGTAACCACAGTTCATTTTCTAGCACCAAGGGATAAATCATCACCGTGCCTGGTTGTGCTTCGACAATTTCTTGAGCTTTTGCCAGTTTGTTAGGGTCAAAGAAAGCGTCATCTTTGGCACGGTTAGCGCGAATTTCTTGGTCAATTTTTTGCAATTGTTGGTCAAATTCAACGATCAGAGAGGTGCGGCGAGTCGTAAGCTCTTTAAGTTGACTACATTTAGTGCTTTCACACTCATTAATTTCTCTTGCCAAGGCAATTATAGACTCACTTTGAGGAGGAATCTTTGTCTCTGTTGGAGTGAGTGGAATGTTTGGCTTATCACCCGTATTACCTCTAGGACTAATAGCTTCTCGAATTTCCTGTTCTCTCATCAGTTGTTGTACTTGCAGTGCTTCTTTGTCTCGTCCTTGGGAGAGCAATAAGGCTGCTAACTGGCGATAGATATCAGATATTTTAACTCGGTCAAAATCGACGATAGCTTCCAAGAATGATTTCTGTAACTCTGGGGGTAAACCTTGGATATTGCGCCGTACTTCCTCGATTTTATTAACGGATTGCTTGTAGTAGCCAATGGCAATGTTAGGCTGATTTAAATCGCGGTAAATGCGAGCTAACCCGGCGTATATGTAAGCATCACCACCCGTAACTTGGTTATCTGTTGTAATAGCTAAGGCTTGTTGATAGGCGGCGATGGCTTGCTCTTTGCGTCCGAATTTGCGATGTAGACTTCCAATAAGAGTAAGTGCTTGCTTTTCCCAAATGGAATTTTGGGTTTTTCGAGTAAAATCCAAAAAGGTTTGAGCTGTTTCCATTGCTGTGGCATCATTGCCCAACTCACCGTAACCAGTACTCAGCATTTTATTGGCAAACGCTTCTAATCCAGGTACTTTAATTTCTTGGAAAATTGCTAACGCCTGTTGAGCAAATTCTACAGTTTTTTGTGGTTCTCGTCGGACAAAGTAGGTAGAAGCGATATTCAATAAAGCCACCCCTTCGCCTTGGCGGTTTTTCAGTTGCCGCATGGTGGCAAGTGCTTGTTGGTAATAGTCGCGGCTTTTTGGGTAATCTCCCAGGCTATAATAGACATCGCCTAATTCAAATTGGGGGATAGCTTGGGCAGGAGGACTTTTGATTTCGTCAGCGATTTTTAAACTTTTTTGATTCAACTCTAGGGATTTTTGGAATTCGTTGCTATTGTTGTAAAGATTACCTAGATAAGCTAATGCCATTGATTCCAAAGCGGGATTTTTTAATTCTCGTGCTATTGCCAAACTTTGTTCGATGAATTCCTTACCTTTGCTGTATTCTCCCAAAACTTGGTAAGCATCACCCAAATTCATCAGCAACTCTGCTTCCTGTTCGCGCCTTTTGTATTTGCGTGCAGATACCAAACCGGGTTCAGCGACGGCAATTACTTTTTGATAGTCTCCCTGCTTTTGATAAGCCTGACTTAATACACTAGCCGCCCAAGCTTCGCCGCGAAAGTCTTTAATTTTTTGGGCAATAGCTAAACTTTTTTGCCCTGCATCAATTGCTTGGTCAAATTCTCCTTGAGAGGTGTATGCTTCCCCTAGCGTTGCTAAAGCTTGCAGTTCCCAACCCGGATTTTGTTGTTGTTGGGCGTTTTCTAGAACTTGGCTAGCTACCTCAATTGCTTTTTGGGTGTCTCCCAAAGCAAGAAAACTGCGGCTTAAACTATACAAAGCTGAGTTTTCATAGGAACCCTTGTTAGTTTGTCGCAGCAGCATCAAGCGTTGTTGGGCAAATTCTAGCGCTTTTTGATAGTTCCCTTGGTTATTGTAAATATCGTTGAATTCATCCAAAATACGCTGCTCTATATCGGTGTTTTCCAGACGCTTGGCAATTTGCAATGCTTGGTTTGCTGACTCTAGCGCCTGGGGATGGTTGCCCTGTTTCGTGTAAGCTTGACTCAGTTGTTGCAACGCCTGTGTCTCTAGTTTGGAGTCTTTAATTTGCCGTGCAATGGTTAAGGCTTGCTGAGTTGATTCAATAGCTTTGGGGAAATCCCGCAAATCTGTGTATAGTTCGCCTAAACTCAGTACCGCCTCTGCCTTCCAATCTGGTTTGTTGAGGGTTTGCACGTATGTTAAGCGTTGCTTGGCAAACTCAATGGCTGTGTCATATTCCCCTAGATTCCTATAACCTAAACTCAACCCGGCTAGTGCATTAGACTGCAATTGCAAAGCACCCTTTTGTCGAATTGGAGCTAATTCATAAAAATTTATTTCTTGCGACTTTGCTAAGGCTTGCTGGAATAATTCAATCCCTTTCTGAATTTTTCTTAAAACATAATAGGTGCTACCAAGACCGTTTAAACCACTTACTTCTCCCACTGTATCCTTTTGTTCTCGTGCAATTTCTAATCATCGCTTATTTAACTCAATAACTTTGTGATCATCTCCTTGAAAAGAGTAAATGACGCCAAGAGCAGACAAAGCATTTGATTCTGCCTGTAATGCCTTAATTTGGCGAGCAATGTTCACTGCTTGTTGCAAGAATTCGATTGCTTTGTCGTTGTCATATAAAATTCGGTAAGCACTTCCCAAATTAGACAAAGCCTCTGCTTCCCATTCAGGATTTTTCTCTTCTCTTGCAAAAGTCAAAACTTCCTGCGCTAACTTAATCACGCGGGTTGCTTGTGTTCTGGCTTGAGAATGTAATCCTTTTGTGGAGAGATTACGTGCTTTAGAATCATCAAGCAGCATTATCAGCCCCAGGGTTTGCAGTTGGGACGTGCTGTCATTAATTTCGCGTTGAACTGCCAATGATTGTTGGAGAAACTCCACAGCACGTTCTTTGTCGTCTTTGAGGATGTAAGTGTTGCCTATCTGCGACAGCGCTAAGGACTCGTGCCACCGCAACCCTAATTCTCGAAATATAGGTAGTGCTTGCTGGCGAGTTTCCAAAGCCTGGTCATATTTATGTTGGGAGACATAAACAAACCCGATTTGCAGTAGCGTAACGCCTTCCAAGGCGCGGTTGCCTACCTCTCGGTGGGCGGTTAAGGCTTTCTCGTACCATTCCAAGGCACGGGGATAGTCTTGTAAATCGGAGTAAGTTGATGCTATTACAGACAGGGTAAATCCGGCTTGAAATTTATCTCCGATTTCTTGCTGAATCGCTAGGGCTTGTTTAAGGTTTCTAAGGCTTTAGGATATTGTTTTAAATCAGCGTAGTTCGCCCCTATCTTTCTGAGTGTCTTAGCTTCCCCAGCACGGTCTTTTACTTCCAGACGAATTGCTAAGGCTTGCTGTAAAATTTTCAAGGCTTTGTCATATTGGTTTTTGCGGTTGTAAACTGAGCTAAGGTTATCCAGGGTTTCTCCCTCTCCAGCGCGGTCTTTGAGTTCCTGACGAATAGTCAATGCTTGCGGCAAAACTTCTTCGGCTTTGTCAGGTTGCGATAAACCGAGGTAAACCTCGCTTATGTTGTTGAGGGTTTGGGCAATTCCGGCTTTATCATTCAGTTGTTGGCGTATCTCCAGCACTCGTTGATAGGTAGCGACTGCCTTTCGGTATTGCCCGTGGCGATATTGGTGTACTCCTTGTTGAAAAAGTCGATCTGCTTCGGTTTTCCGGTCTTGAGACGTTGGTGCCTGTGCTAAAGCGCTTTCTAAAAGATGAAGGATGGAGGATGAAGGGTGAAGGGAGAGAAGCAGGGTGATAGTGACAAGGCTGAGGTGATAGACGCGACGATGCATGGGACGACTCCTCCACAAGCGGTTTAGCAGATGGCTGGCTTAGAAATTGGTAATTTCATCAGTAGGGAATCGGCAAAAACCAGATGCTTTCTGAGGAAATCACGGTTGGCGACAGTAAAATTTCTATGCTACTGGAAGAGATCCACGCTTGCGATCGCTCGTTACGGACGAATCGCACTGAACTAAAGCCCTAAACGAAAGTTTGGGCTAAAAGCTCGCAACTCGTTGAAACGGGTTGATCGCGTACAGGCTGGCTGTCGCTGTTGATGGGTATCAGGGAGAAGAGTTATCTGACGATCTCAGGAGGCGATCGCGCTCAGTCTAGAGGTACAATCCTCTAGGTGTACTGAGGACGATAGGCAACGTGTCAGAAGAACCACAAACCTCGCCATCACTGCCACCTACGGGCGCGATTGAAAGCGTATCTCTAACAGCTACGACGGAGAACTGGTTTGAATACCCAGTCAAAGCGCAACCTCACCATACTGACTATGCAGGTATTGTCTGGCATGGCTCATATATTGCCTGGATGGAGGAAGCGCGGGTGGAATGCCTGCGCTCAATTGGCATCGAATTTGCAGATTTAGTCGCCTTGGGATGCGATATGCCGGTTGTGGATCTTTCGGTGCGCTACCACCGCCCCCTGCGGATGGGAATGAGTGCTGTGCTGAAGACGCGCATGGCAGATACCGAGGGCGTCCGCATCAATTGGGATTATCAGATTCAATCTGCCGATGGACAAGAGTTGTACGTCACTGCCAAAGTCACGTTAGTGGTAGTAGATCGAGAGAAGGGTAAGATTATGCGCCAGTTACCACCCACGATGAAGGATGCGTTGGCACGACTTTCGGCAGTTTAATCTAAATTGGTAGGCTTTCCTACCTAATGCTACCTAAAATGTTAAATCAATAGTTTTGATTGCAGGTAAAGCTTTAATTGTGAAGTTATTTGTCTACCACACGCCCGAACTTACGCCCTCCGACAGCGTACCTGAGTGCGCGATCGCGATCGATGTACTCCGCGCCACTACCACTATCGCCACCGCACTGAATGCGGGTGCTGAGGCTGTCCAAGTCTTCAGCGATATGGAAACCTTGATGCAAGTCAGCGAACAGTGGCAAGCCGATCTCCGGTTGCGTGCCGGAGAACGCGGTGGTGCTAAAGTGTCTGGCTGCGATTTGGGCAATTCTCCCCTGGATTGTACTCCAGAGCGCGTACAGGGACGGCGGTTGTTTATCAGTACCACGAATGGCACTCGCGCCCTACAGCGCGTGCAGAATGCTCCAGCGGTTCTGGCAGCAGCGCTGGTGAATCGTCAAGCGGTGGTGGAGTACGTTCTCAGCAAGCAGCCAGAGACGGTTTGGCTGCTGGGATCGGGTTGGGAAGGCAGTTTTTCCCTGGAGGATACGGTGTGTGCAGGTGCGATCGCTCACTCTTTACAAGAAAAAGGGTCGCTAGAATTAGGTAATGATGAAGGATTTGCCGCGATCGCTCTTTACCAGCAGTGGCAGAATAATTTACTAGAGCTGTTTTACAACGCCAGTCACGGTCAACGGCTGTTACGCCTCGACTGTCAAGAAGACCTGAAATATTGCTCTCAAACCGATATTTTAGATGTGCTGCCGATCCAGCGAGAACTCGGAGTGTTGGTCAAGAATATCTAAGCACGCTTTTTCACTTTTCCCCGCCGGTAGAATGCAGTTTATAAAGCTAATACGAACGGGAAATTTAGCGTTGCTTAGAGTCATGAAGCATCTAACTGGGTGGATTTGCGTTCGCCCGATCGGATGCATCACGATCTTTAGACTCCAGCAGTCGTTTGATTTCATTCAAAATTGTATCTAATCCTGCATCTTTAGCTAAAAAAGCATCCGCCTCTGGGCAAATTTCCCTACCGAATTCTAACTGGTTGGCACTAATAAATCCGGTTGCTAAAACTAATAAAGGAGGATTTATTAAATTATTTTTTATATGATTGATGATCTCGCAACCATCCATACCTTTTTCATAAGGAGCCGGTGGAAGAGAAAAATCTATAATCAGTAAATCGTAACCTTCTATTTCTTGTAAAAATGTAAAGACTGTTTTATAAATATGGACTTCAAAATCTTTTCGTAAAAAACGCTCTACGATCAAGCACCAATTCTCATCATCATCCAATACACCTATCTTGTACATGGATTTTGATCCCTCTCTAATCAATAGCTGGGCGAAACCCAAACCTAAAATTTATTTGCTAAAGTCAAGCAATCTACTCTCACAGAACCTCATCCTCTATTCTCTATTATAGTTTGGACATCAACTCAATTAAATAAACGGATTGGGCAATCGTTCCTTTCAACAATGCTACGCCATCAGAGTAGGGGAGGAACAAATTTGCTCCCCTACTGCCGATGGCAATTAGCAATGAGTTGAGCCTAAATTCAAAAGTAAAAACCCAACAAGCGCTCCATCACACAAGCGGCAATCCGATCGGCGGCTCCTGCTTCTCCCATGCGGCGGCGTCCATTTTCAACAATCAGTTGCAGCCGGTCGGGATCGCGTAATAAATATTGCACAACACCGGCAACTTTAGCTGGTTGATCTACCAAAATCAGGGATAGTCCCAGCAGGCGAGATTGAGCTTCGGCAAAGGCGGGCGTAAACTGAGGGCCAACGCCTGGAATCGCGATCGCAGGTTTCCCCAATCCGACAAACTGTTCGGTTGCCGTACCAGCCATTGCGATCGCTAAATCTGCTTGATTTAAACAATCGTTATAAGCGTGCTGAGTCAGAATCAGAGTGCCATTTTCTTTAGTAAAAGTCAGTGCTTCTGGGTCAGAAATCGGTGAGGTACTTTCTGCCGGTGCATTAGATTCTCGCCAACCGTGAGCTTCAAGAGTTTGGCGCAAAGGGTCTAAATTTAACCCAAGTGCGATCGCTCCCAGAAATAGGACGGATCGGGGTGCAAACGCCTGCATTAACCCCACACAAGCTTGCATAATTTGCTGCCAATTGGCGTAAGCTTCTGGAGGTCTAGAACCGGGGAGAAGAGTCACAATTAGCGATCGCCTCATCTCTTCCTGTTCAGCATTTGACGAATAAAATATTGCCCTAGGTCTGGGTGGTTCCAGACCATCCATCATCGGGTTCCCTAAATCAAACGCCGGGATAGACCACTTCTGTAACATCTGAGTTGTCAGTCCATCTCTGGGAAACACCGCCTTACAACGCCGCCGACTCATCAGCCAACGTTCCCAAGGCAAGTAAACAGACCCAGACCAACCTTCCCAGCGCCCTCGTTGGTCGCGGCGTGGCAATGGCCCCGCTTCATCTCGCAAATAATATTCTGATTTAGCCGTACCCACAAAAGCATAGGGAACGCCGCTTAACCAGGCAAACAACAGCGGGACAATATCCCCCACCGCCAGGATTACCCCTCTACCTCGCTCCTTGGTTCTGCCTGGGGACGCCCACTTTCTGATCGCGCGGTGCTGAGCTAGGGTGAGCTGTAGTAAACCGCCCTGTACATCTCGCACCAGCTGACGCCCATCCATATAGATAAAGCCACCGGAGGGCATCGTCTGCACAGGGCCAATGATGGGGATATCTAACTCAGCGTAAGCTCGCCCATCACCCACCAATGGCAAGGCTGCTAGTTCCAAAGAATGAGAATGTTGCCGAAGTTCTTGTAAAATCCGGACGGCAATAATGTCCTCCCCATGACCATTGCTGAGGCACAGTATCCTCATCCCAGACCTCCACAGATTTTAGATTTTTGATTGTTTCTCCATCGCCAATCCAAAATCCAACCTTCCTTGCTCCAGAGAAGCCAGGGGGAAATTTCCAAATTCAAAATCGACGAATGGAACCAGACGGCAATAACGAGTGTCAAATTTAACAAAACCTCGTAAGCGATAAGCAATTAGCGATTTTACACTAGCTACCGTCTTATACCATTTCGCTGGATATCTGTATGCAATCTCCCTCTCCTCCTCCTCTCTCTGTGTGGTTTTCTGTAATGCGCGTTCCTTCTGTTGCTATTTGTACCTTAGCGGTTTTGGCTGCAAGCGATCTCGGTTTCCTTGCTAGCGCCAGTACAACTTCTCCCTCTGTGACCCAGACACCAGACACTGAAGAAGTTGTGGTTGTCCCAGTCACTTCGGATGTGCGCTCCTCAACAGCCACAACTCAAAAAATAGCAGATGCTGAGGTCGTTGTCCCGGTTAATTCTGGTACGCGCCAGCCAACCGCCCCAGCTCAAAAACCAGTTAATACCCAGGTAGTAGTTCCAGTTAATCGTGCCACGATCCGTTCCGTGGGAGCCATTGCTGCACCGGAAACGCGGACACTGCCTCAATTTACTCAGACGACTCGCATTCCCCAAAAAACGCCTGCTGGCTCTATCAATTCACCAGATTTGGTAGTAACAGCAACAGATATAGAGGTAGCGGGAGCGACACCAGAGTTGCAGCAAATTGTCCGTCAAACGATTAAAACTCGTCCGGGTGGAGATACCAGTCAAAGCCAGCTGCAAAAGGATGTGACGGCGATTTTAGCGACCGGGTTATTTACTGATGCCAACGTAACCACTTATACCGAGCCAAGTGGACTGAGGACAATCTTCGAGGTGAAACCCCTCGTCGTGCGATCGCTCAAACTTTCAGGTGCCCAAGTCCTGACCCCAGCGGTTGCCAACGACATTTTCAAATCCCAACTAGGGGCAAAAATTAGCCCCAATGCCCTCAACCAAAGTGCCGAACAACTCAACCAGTGGTACAAGCAAAATGGTTATGTAGTAGCACAAGTGCTAGCCGTGCAACCCAGCCGCGACGGCGTAATAACCATTGAAGTCGCTGAGGGCACCGTTGGGGATGTGAAAATCCGCTTTTTAGACACGGAGGGCAAGCCAACCAAAGGACGCACCCAAGAAAATTTCATCCGTCAGGAGTTAAAACTGAAGCCCGGTCAACCCTTCCGGGTCGATGCGGCACGGACAGACTTGCAACGACTGTATCAGTTAGGGCTGTTTGACAACGCGGACGTTTCTCTGAATGGCGATTCTCGAAAAGTTGACGTTAGCTACGACCTTACCGAACGCACTTCCCGCGCCGTCAACGTCGGTGGTGGTTACAGCGAGAACAGCGGCATCTTCGGCAGCATTAATTATAAAGACCAGAATTTTGGCGGCATTAACCAGCAGGTGGGTTTGAATGTGCAAGCAAGCCGCAGCGACTTGCAGTTTAATGGGAATGTTACCAGTCCCTATCGCGCCAGCAATCCAGACCGCCCTGGATATAATATCGAGGCATTTCGACAGCGGCAACTTTCCGAAACCTTTAATGAAGATGTCAAGCTGCCGAATGGGGACAAAGTTCGGGAAGGGCAGTTTGGCGGCGGCGTCACCTTCACGAAACCTGTGGGGGATGTGCAGGCATCGGTAGGAGTGAACTACGCCCGCACCAGCATCCGCGATAGCAAAGGCAATCTCTCACCCGTAGATGAATTAGGAAATCGCCTTTCTTATAGCCAAAGCGGTATTGACGACAAAGTTTCCTTGTCTGCTGGTATCGCTCAAGACAAACGAGACAATCCGATTAACCCCACGAAAGGCTCAGTCGTCAGTCTCAGCACGGAACAATCGATTCCAGTTGGGAACGGCAGTATTTTGATGAACCGGGTTCAGGCAAACTACAGCCAGTACGTCCCCTTTAATTTAACGAACGGTGAAACTCCAGATGTATTAGCCTTTAACGTGCAGGGAGGCACAACCATCGGCAATCTCCCGCCCTATGAAGCCTTTAATCTTGGCGGCATCAATTCTGTAAGGGGTTACGGAAGTGGTGATGTTGCCAGCGGTCGCAGCTATGTGTTAGCCTCTGCCGAGTATCGCTTCCCAGTTTTTAAGCCGGTAGGTGGCGTTTTATTCGCTGACTTTGGCTCCGACTTAGGCTCTGGCGATACGGTGCCGGGAGAACCTGGAACCGTGCGCGGCAAACAAGGAACTGGCTTTGGCTATGGAGCCGGTGTGCGCGTCCAGTCCCCGATTGGCTTGCTCAGGGCTGACTTTGGCATCAACGACCACGGTGAAAGCCGACTCCAATTCGGCATCGGTCAAAGGTTCTAACATCGGCAGGCGAAGGAGAAATTTAAAATGAGTTCAAATTAGCTCATCCTTGATTCTTGGTGATTGCATGGACACGCTAGTTGGCAAAACTTTGCAGGGTGGCAAATACACTCTCGATCGAGAACTGGGACGGGGTGGTTTTGGCGTTACCTTTCAAGCCACCCACCACTACTTGGGTCAACCCGTAGTGATTAAAACGCTCAACGATTCCCTGTGTCGGCATCCTGACTTTGCTCGATTTGGGCGTCAGTTTCAGGATGAAGCAAGACGTTTGGCGTTGTGCGTCCATCCCAATATTGTTCGGGTTAACGATTTCTTTTTGGAAGCAGGGTTGCCCTACCTGGTGATGGACTATATCGCCGGTCAAACTTTGCAAGAGGTTGTGTTTCCGGACAAGCCTCTGCCAGAGTCAGCTGCCATCCACTTCATGCAGCAGATTGGGGCAGCAGTCAAAGTGGTGCATCAAAATAATCTGCTGCATCGGGATATCAAGCCCCAGAATATTATTCTGCGCCAAGGAACTCAAGAGGTGGTGCTGATTGACTTTGGGATTGCGCGGGAGTTTACGCCAGACTCAACCCAAACTCACACAAGTATTGTTTCTGAAGGTTATGCCCCTATTGAGCAGTACCTACCCCAAGCCAAGCGCACCCCAGCGACGGATGTTTATGGGTTAGCCGCCACACTTTACGCGCTGTTGACGGCGACAGTACCGACGCCTGCGGTACTGAGAGACAGGCAACCGATGCCAGCACTCCGCGACTTGAAACCCTACCTAAGTCCGGCGGTAAATCAGGCGGTGATGCGCGGGATGGCTGTTGATGCTCAATATCGACCTGGCAGTGTAGATGAGTGGCTGTCTCTGTTGCCCGATCTTCAGTTTGAAGGTTCCATTGCCGGAACAACGCCGCCAACTCATACGGCGGCAACTGTCCCAGTTATCCTCCCCTCACCGCCTAGAGGAGAAGCATTGGCGGGAAAAAATTCGGGTTCAAGAGATGGGGACGCGATCGCTTCGCCCCTACCAGAAGCCAGAAACCATCAATCCCGTCCTTCCTCCTTCCGAAGTGCCCGCAGTCTTTTCATTGCTACAGGAGTCGCTCTAGCATCGGGTTTAGCGATCGCGTTGAGTTCTATCTGGCGTCAGCCTCAACCGCCCGACGCCTCCCCTGTTGCCCCGGTTTCTCAGCCGCAAAATCAGCCGCAAGAGGCGCAAATCGTCACTCCCGAACCCGTAGAGAAAGTCAATAGCACTCCTGCTGAGTCTGAACGGAAACCCGTTGAAGTTCAAAAATCCTTCCGCAGAAAATCCCAGCAGCAGCGCCTTAACCGCGATGTTCCTGCCTCAAACACTTCATCGAAATCCTCGAACTCGAACAAGCCGCAATCCCGTGGTGAGACGAACAATAACGCCGGACAGGCAAACATAGAACGTCGGGAGCAAAAACAGCCGGTTCCTACATCCGAACAAACTCCACCTGCTGCTGGCAATCCACAACCTTCTCCCGCTTCCCAACAGCCGCCACCATCCCCGGCTGCCAGTCCGCAGCCTCCCCCCGCTTCGGAGGTGACTCCGCCATTCCCTCGCAGCGATCGCAAGCCGACTAATCCTGCACCCTCATCTTCTGCACCAGAGACTTCCGCACCGCCGAGTTCAGTTATCGTGCCGATTACAAAACCAGAAACTCAACCCCAACCGGAATCGGAAAAGAAGTCTAAACCAGACAAGCAGAACAAGCTGGACAAGCAGAAGGATAATTAGCTACTGCTTGGATCGACGTTTGCAGTTGACAGCGATCGCCTTTCCCTCTCAATTTGAGATGCCAACCGCTATTAAACCGAACTTAATCGTTCGGCTATTACACCCCAAAAATCTCTCTGGAAACTTTCCTAAATCCAGTCACTGCTTCAACAAATAACTATAATAGGATATGTAAGACAGGGGGCCTTAATGGTTTCGACAGGTTGGCGAACGCTGCCCCGTGATTCAGGTCGAGAGTGAGTCTTCTCTCGTTAATACTGGACTCAAAAAAAAGTAACTGCGAAAAATAACATCGTAGCATTCGCTCGTCAGGCAGCTGTAGTTGCCTAAAAACCTCTCATAGGTTTCTGAGCGTCTGTAGTCTGACTCCGTTAAGGGCTACAGAACAACCCCAACGGATGCGATAGCAAGTTGTCTCTGGTAGATTTGCTAGCTAAGACCTCATCAGAGAATCCTGTCATCCGGGATAATGGATGGTTCCCGCCTTGAGGATTAGATAGGCTAAACCTGTGAATGAGCGATAGGTTAATACCCAATTTGGACACGGGTTCGATTCCCGTAGGCTCCACTTCTAATTACTTTCTCAAACCACCTTCTACCCAAAAGTACAAGGTGGTTTTTGCTTTTGATAGAGCTTAGTTTTAATTATTATTTTAATTATTAATAGTTCAGAGCCAAACTTTCCTGAAAAGCAAACCTAGCAACACTTTTGGGTGCCAGTGTCCATACTTTGGCAGAAATCTCAACAGACTTTGACTTGACACTTCGTTAAATCTTGCTTAATCTATCATTAACTTATTGTTAATCATTCCAACGCGGGGCTTCTACAAAAACACGAGCGCCACCTCGTGTCCGTTGTGCTGGATATAGCGATCGCCAGCGGAGAAATCGCACCTACTTCCTGCTTTTTAATCGCAATTAGCACTCAAATAGCACTCTAAAAATGAGGGGAGATTTTTCAATCCTCCGTTTTACCGACCTTAAATTTTTTAAGAGAGGTTTCAAAATGCAGTTTTTCATCTCTCCAAAGAAAGCCAGGAAATTTCTGAGCTTCGCAGTGCTGGGTTTCATTTTTGCCAGCCTTGCCAGTCAGTTAACTAGGCACTTCCTGTACCAGCAAGGCTATAAGCTCTTATGGTTGAATAAATTAGTAGAGCTATTCAACGTCGATCGCGAGAAAAATTTTCCGGCGTTGTTTTCAGCATCGCTGTTATTACTTTGTTCAATTTTGCTAGCGATTATTACCTACGCTAAGAAAACGGAAAGCGATCGCTATGCGTTCCACTGGGGCGCTCTGTCGATTCTTTTTCTACTTTTATCGGCGGACGAATGGCTGAGTTTCCATGAAAAGACGATTGAGCCACTTCGAGATTCATTCAAAGCTACCGGATTTTTATACTATACTTGGGTACTTTTCGGCATCGCTTTTGTAGTTCTTGTCTTACTATTCTTTTTAAAATTTCTCGCCCATCTTCCCGCAAAGACACGGCGTTTATTTCTGATTGCCGGAGGTGTCTTTGTTGGAGGCTCGATTGGCATGGAGATAGTGAGTGGATTTTACGTATCTAACTATAGTCGTTTAATTTGGGGAGCCACCTCAAGCAAGCAGACAATACAGGCAATCGTATATATGCTGATGTCGAACCTGGAAGAATGCTTGGAGATGGTAGGTGTGGTTCTGTTCATTTATGCGCTGATGTCCTACATGAGTTCATATATCAAAGAAGTGCAAATCCGCATTGAGGAGGAAACACCGGAGGTTCCCTCAATGAAGTACACAGAAAAAGTTTAAATCTTGATTTACCCAGCTTTTGATTCTGGTGCCGATGTCTCTAAAGACGCTAATTACGCCTTGCTGTGGTGCTGCATAGACTCTCCCACCGTAACGTTTAACTGATCGCCAATCAGGAGTACCAGAGAACTCATATACAGCCATAGCATTAAAACAATAACGGCACCCACTGCACCATAGGCTTTGTTGTAATTACCAAAGTTAGAGACGTAAAGCCGAAATAAACCTGATATGATAGCCCAGGAGACCGCCGCCAAAATTGCTCCTGGCATAATGGGAGTTCCAGTAACCCAGCGACTGGGACCATAGCGATAGATGAAGGCAAAGGCTGAGGCGACGATGCCTAATGCCAAAGGCCAGCTAAAAAGCCGCCAAATACTCAACAATTCTAATAATCCACTTTGGCTGATTAATAGCTTCACAATCAGGTCGCTAATAAACACTAAAAAGGAAGCAATGATCAGTAGCACAATGGTGCCAATCGTCAGACCGATAGAAATTAACTTGGCTTTCCAAAAGGGTCGTGTTTGTTCTGGAGGAATCTGATGGATTTGATCGAGGGCGGTCATGGCAGCACTCAACGCCCCAGAAGAAGCCCAAATAGCAGCAACGAAGCTGAGGGAAAACAGCCCTTGATTTTGCGATTGACTGATTTCGTGGGCAAAACCTTCAATGAGGAAAAGAGCTTCTTGGGGGGCAATTTCACTCAATTGCTTAGCCAATCCTTCAAAAGTGTTTGATGAAGATTGAAACAGACCGATTGCCGTCAAGATTGCCAAAATGGCTGGAAACAAAGCTAACATGGCGTTGTAGGCCATTTCTGCCGAAAGCCCGGTTAACCGCCGTTGGCCTACGCGCTGGAAGGTTTTCTTTAAGGTTGCCCAGCTGAGATGTCGAAAGAAACGGAAAAAACGGATTGAGGAGCCTCTAAGAGCGGCATGGGCTAAGAACGAGCGCATTATTGTTTGATTCCGTATACAACGTTTTCTATACTGTGCCAAATCAACTACTAAGGTTACAGGGGTTTTGTCAAACTATCGATAGTGTCTATTACAAACAGGCAAATTTTGTTAAAAATTGATCGTTGTAACCGATGAGGAGTCGTTTTTGATGACCCACGAGGTAGCGCAGTGGTTGGCTGAAATTAAGACGCTGAAACAGCAGCTAGCAGAGTTAGAGCGCGATCGCGATGCGGCTTTGGAAAGTGCGGCAAACTGGCGTCAACTGTACACCACAGAAGCGCAGCAACGCCGAACTGAGGCAAAGCTAGCTCAACAACAGATTGAAAAGCTCAAAAGCCAACTACGGCAACTCCAGAGTTCACCGCAACCCACAGAGGACGATCCGGGTGCTGTGGAGGCGATTCGTGCCGAAGTAGAACAACTAGAAAATCTGGAGGATTTGAAAGCGAAACTGACCGAGGCGATGGTCGAGCGCGATCGCCTTGCCCAGGCTTTAAAATCTGAGCAGACCAATCATGCACAAACCCGCAGAAGTTTAACTACGGCGATTGGGGATACCCTCGATCGGCTTAGCCGAGAGCGCATAACCCGCCAACCAGCGGCAAATTCAGGTCAGTCGGCTCCTCGCGGTCAGTGGGTAGGGGTTAGTACTCAAGCTAGCAAAAACAACAAACAAACCCCTCCGTCTTCTGGAGAAGAGGAGGGGCGCAATCCCGGACAAAAAGCTTAAAGCGCGTGCAGTTTCCTCCTTGCCGCCTTCATCAGGGAGGTTTGGAGGGAGCGCACAAGCCAGAAATAAGCGATGAAACCGAGCCTAACTGCTCAAAATCCCATCACCTGAGCCACGGTCGCTAAATCTGGCTCAATTCCCTGTTTAAACGAATTTTCGCTGTGTTTAATTGCCGTATCTGGGTCTTTTAAACCATTCCCGGTCAGGACGCACACCACGGTAGCGCCTGCGGGCACTTGATCTTTTACTTTCAGCAACCCAGCAACGGAAGCCGCACTAGCCGGTTCGCAGAAAATACCTTCTTCGGATGCCAAGAGACGATAGGCTTCTAGAATTTCGGCGTCTGTCACCGCGTTGAACTGACCCATGCTGGCTTGTTGAGTGGCGATCGCGCGTTCCCAGTTAACGGGGTTGCCGATGCGAATGGCGGTTGCCAGGGTTTCTGGATGAGCCACCGCCTGACCCGTAACCAGAGGAGATGCACCAGCCGCTTGAAATCCCATCATTCGGGGTAAGCGATCGCATTTCCCTTCCTGATGGTATTGACAAAATCCCATCCAGTATGCTGTAATATTTCCGGCATTACCTACGGGGATGCACAGCCAATCTGGAGCATTCCCTAACGCTTCTACCACTTCAAAAGCAGCAGTTTTTTGTCCTTCCAATCGATAGGGATTTACCGAGTTCACCAGCGTCACGGGGTAACTTTGGGCCATCTCCCGCACGATTTCTAGCGCCCGGTCAAAATTTCCCTTAATTGCCAAAACTTCGGCCCCATACAGTAACGCCTGAGCTAACTTGCCTAGCGCCACGTAGCCATCGGGAATCAGTACAAACGCCCGCATTCCGCTCCGACGGGCATAGGCAGCGGCAGAGGCTGAAGTGTTGCCGGTACTGGCACAAATGACGGCTTTGGCACCCGCTTCCTTTGCCTTAGAAATCGCCATCGTCATCCCCCGGTCTTTGAAACTACCAGTGGGATTGAGACCGTCGTACTTCACCAACACGCGCACCTGTTTACCCACAATCTGAGCGATCGCGGGAACCGGGATCAGCGGGGTATTGCCCTCAAGCAGCGTCACGACCGGCGTTGTGTCCGTCACCGGCAGATATTGCCGGTATGCCTGAATCAGTCCAGGCCAGGACTGCCGTCCAACAGGGTTGTTTAGGGCAGGGGAATTCGCAGCAGATACAGTTAAAGCCACAGGAGTCAGAGAGGGGAAAGGGGATTGTAGGAGTGGGTTTGATCCAGAGCCTGTCTTTAGAAACTGACCCTTGAACTAAACCCACTCTTTTCAAAATGGAGAGGGGGACGGGGAGAAGTTCACCCCTGTCACTTATTCTCTCTCTTTAAACAGAAGCTAGGAGAAATTTTCGCTACCTACGCTACTTAATTGCGGATTTCTTCGGGCTTCTGCCTTCTGACTTCTATGTTCTCGCTTTTAGCTTCTGGGTTGGAACGCTTGATCAGCCTTGGCTTGCTAGACATTCCACGATCGTCCATTGGCATTTCTTGTTCGCTTGACATCCAAGAGGGACGAGTTTGGTCGTACACCATTTGCAGTGCTGCTGCTGCGATCGCGTGGGCGTCGTATTCTTCGCTCAGTTGCGCCACGACGGGCAAGAACGAAGCCATACGCTCTCCGCTCAATACTTCGCGTACTTGAGCTTGCAGTTTTTCCAGACGCCGCCCTTCAATCTCCGCCCGTGTGGGAATTTGGACAATTTTCAGGGTTTGTCGGACTTTGCGCTCAATTAGCACCAACTTCCGTCGATCCATTGGATGAATCAGGGAAATGGCTGTTCCTGCGTTACCAGCGCGACCCGTGCGACCGATCCGGTGGATGTAGCTTTCCACACTATCGGGCAGATCATAGTTGATCACATGGCTCAGGTGGTCAACGTCTAAACCCCGCGCCGCAATATCTGTGGCGACTACCCAGCGCACCTGGTGTTGCCGGAACCGCATCAGCAGCCGTTCCCGCGCTTGTTGATTGAGGTCGCCGTGGTACTCGTCTACACTGTGACCGGCAGCTTGCAGTTGGTTGGTCAGTTCAGCGGCTGTCTTGCGCGTCCGCACGAAGATTAAGGCAGATTCGGGATCTTCCAGTTCTAGGATGGGCAGCAAGGCGCGAGATTTTGACCAGCCACGGGGCACCATGTACACCAACTGGTTAATCCGGGAGGGAGCGGCTTTGGGCTGCTCGACGGAGACGTTCATCGGCGATCGCAGGAACTTCGCAATCAATTTTTGAATGGTTGGCGGCATTGTCGCCGAGAAAAATGCCGTCTGACGTTCGGCGGGGACTTGCTTGAGGATAGTTTCCACATCGTCAATAAAGCCCATGCTCAACATTTCATCGGCTTCATCCAATACCAACCAGTTGACTTGATCGAGCTTGAGATCCCCCCGCTGGAGCAAATCAATCACCCGTCCTGGGGTTCCGACCACGATCTGAACGCCCTGTCTTAGGCGCTGGATTTGCCGGTCAATGGCTTGACCGCCATATACTGTCAGCACGCCCAACCGGCGATCGCTGCTAAAGCTGCGAATTGCCAGAGCGACTTGCTGAGCTAATTCTCGCGTTGGCGTCAAAATCAGCGATTGGACTGCGGGATTTTTAATATCGAGCCGTTCCAAAATCGGCAGCGAAAAAGCTGCTGTTTTGCCGGTTCCGGTTTGGGATTGTCCCACCACATCCCGACCAGCCAACAGATGAGGAATGGCTTGGGATTGAATTTGGGTGGGTGCAGTAAAGCCTAGTTTTTCTAGTTGCTGAATGCGAGCTTCTGAAAGGCCTAGGCTTGTGAACGAAAGGGTCATAATTTGTTGTTAGTTGTTAGTGTTCGAGAATTGTAAATGGCGAAGTATGAAGTTTTTAAGTATGAAGTTTGAAGTATGAATTAATATTTGCCTTGGTTCTTCAGCCTTCATTCTTGAGTTGTCATTCTTCATGCTTCGGGCTTGGCGACATGACCATACAGGTCGTAGATGTCAGTGCTTGTAATTTCCACCGATGCTATCGACCCCAATGGGGCGTCGCCTTGGACGTAGACTAATCCGTCTACCTCCGGAGAAAATCGGGCAGATCGACCGATTAGTTCCCCAGTCTCTGGATGTTCTTGCTCAATCAAGACATCAACCATCTTGCCGACACAAGCTTGATTTTTTCTCAAGGAAATTGGCTGCTGAACTTCCATCAAGGCATCCCTGCGGATATCCATGACTTCTTGGGGCAGTTGATTGGGCAAGGTGTAGGCAGGGGTTCCTTCTTCTGGGGAAAAAGTAAACACACCTACATGGTCAAATTCATGGCGCTGGACGAACTGTAGCAAGTGTGCAAAATGCTCTTCCGTTTCGCCAGGGAACCCGACAATGAACGTGGTTCGCAGCACGGCATCAGGCAGGGCTGTTTTAATCCGCTCAATAATTTGATCGTTTACCTGTCCCTGCCAAGGTCGGTTCATGGCGCGGAGAATTTCCGGATGGGAGTGCTGTAACGGCAAATCCAAATAAGGCAATACGTTAGGAGTCTCCTGAATTGCTTCAATGACAGCTGGTGTTAAGCCAGTGGGATAGGCATAGTGCATCCGAATCCACGGAATGTCAACCTTTCCCAATTCCCGTAGAAGTTCCGCCAGTTTCGGTTTCCCGTAAATATCCAGACCGTAGTTGGTGGTGATCTGGGAGATGAGAATTAACTCTTGGACTCCTTCGGATGCTAGCTGGTGGGCTTCGGCGACGATGGATTCAATGGAGCGCGATCGCTGATTTCCCCGGAGATGGGGAATGATGCAGAACGCACAGCGGTAATCACATCCTTCCGCTACCCGTAGGTACGCGACACCTTCCGATGTCGTGCGGTAGCGAGGCGTTGTTTCATCGGCTATGTAGGTCGGCAGCTCTGAAACTTGCTTGACCCGTTCGCCGCCTTCCACTCGTTGAACCACATCGACGATTTGGTGATAATCGCCGGTGCCCACCACGGCAACCGCTTCTGGCAATTCATCCAGCAGCTGCTCCTGGAAGTGCTGCGCCATGCAGCCTGTGATTACAATCTTTTTATTCGCTTCCGCCAGTTCTACTAAGGTGCGGACAGACTCTGCCCTTGCAGCCTCAATAAAACTACATGTATTAACTATAACATATTCTGCTAATTCTTCATTACTGTCTACCTGGTACCCTGCTTGTACCAATAGACCCAACATATGTTCGGTATCAATACGGTTTTTTTCGCAGCCCAAGTGAGAAATTGCAATTGTTGGCTTATTGCCCATGCGGTTTAGATACGGCTAAAGAAAATCTGTGAAAAGCTGAAGCCAAAATATTATACCCTATTTTAGGCACAGCAGTGTACTGCCCAGTGGGACGTGAGTCTCAAACTGGGAGGATCGGGATGGGGTATGGAGATGGGAGATGAGCAGTTAAAGAATCTATCTTCCACTCACCAACCAGAGTAGGGAACTGGATAGTGGTATCTTCCCCGGTCTCCATTCTAGATAAAATTCTAGAATGGCATCATCCGAGATGCGATTCATTTCACTGCCATTTTTGCCGCTTGGAGGAGAATAACCGACAGGTGTAGCAAGAATTCGCCGGTGTTTTCAGGTAGACAAGTGGACTTAAATCAAATCTTCAAGACACCGAATCCCATCGTTGGCGTGGTTCATCTTCTGCCGCTGCCGACATCTCCCCGCTGGGGAGGTAGCCTGAAAACGGTTATCGATCGAGCTGAGCAGGAAGCGACAGCGTTGGCAGCGGGCGGCGTGAACGGCATTATTGTGGAAAATTTCTTCGACGCCCCTTTTACTAAAAACCAGGTAGATCCAGCGGTCGTTAGTGCGATGACACTGATTGTGCAGCGGCTGATGAATTTGGTGACGTTACCTGTGGGCATTAATGTATTACGCAATGATGCTCATAGCGCGATCGCCATTGCATCCTGCGTCCACGCTCAGTTTATCCGCGTCAACGTCCTCACCGGCGTCATGGCAACTGACCAAGGGCTGATTGAGGGAGAGGCGCATCAATTGCTCCGTTACCGTCGAGAATTGGGCAGCAATGTAAAAATTTTGGCAGATGTCTTAGTCAAGCACGGTCGCCCCTTAGGTTCCCCAAATCTAACCACAGCAGTGCAAGAGACGATTGAGCGGGGTTTAGCAGATGGCGTCATTTTAAGTGGCTGGGCGACGGGTAGCCCTCCCAGTCTGGAAGACTTGGAACTGGCAACCGCCGCTGCCAACGGGACGCCCGTATTTATCGGCAGTGGTGCCAACTGGGAAAATATTTCTACACTGATGCAAGCCGCAGATGGCGTGATTGTTTCCAGCTCTCTCAAGCGCCACGGGCGGATCGAGCAGCCCATCGATCCGATTCGGGTCAGCCAATTTGTGGAAGCAACCCGACGCAGTTTTGCCGCCAAAGCGGAACCCAAGCCAGTTTCTTCGGTCACTTATTAGTTGTTAGTTGTTAGTTTTTAGTTGTTAGTTTTCTAATTAACTCCAAAAAACTAACATCCCCAAATTTTTTACTGAGTCCTCTAACTGGCGATAGTTTCACATCTTCAGTTTTCGATTCTCACTTCTGTGTCCTCCTACCTCAGTTTTGACATGAGCCGCCGACGTTCTACTCCCTGGATTCATCGCTGGTCCCGTCTGCTGATTGCGGCGATCGCTATTTTAGGTGCCTTAGTAACAGGCTATCTAACCGTAGTCAAGCTAGCAGGAGGCTCTGCTGCCTGCCCCACCAGCGGTTGCAATCAAGTCCTCTCCAGCCCCTACGCCAGCGTCTTTGGTCTTCCCTTAACTTTGTTTGGCTTGCTGGCTTATGTCAGCATGGTTGCTTTCGCCCTCGCTCCGATGGCAGTGAACCCAGTTGAAAAGAAAGACCTGCACTCTCAACTGGACAACTGGACATGGATGCTATTATTTGCCGGTGGCACCGCTATGACGGTTTTCAGCGGCTACTTGATGTATTTACTGGCATTTGAAATCAAAGCTGTTTGTCTCTACTGTCTTGCCTCCGCTTTCTTCTCCCTTAGCTTGTTAGTGCTGACCTTGATCGGTCGCGCTTGGGAGGACTGGGGACAACTATTTTTTACTGGCATCGTCGTGGGAATGGTAGCGCTGATTAGTACTCTGGGCGTCTATGCCACTGTGAAGTCACCCGTCGCTTCCGGTGGTGGTTCCGCCACTACCGGATCGCAAACGTTTCCCATTACCACCGTCTCTAGCGTTGCAGAAGTTGCTCTAGCGAAACATCTCAAAGAAGCAGGAGCTAAGATGTACGGTGCTTTCTGGTGTTCTCACTGCCACGATCAAAAGCAATTGTTTGGTAAAGAGGCATTCAGCCAAATCAATTACATTGAGTGCGCCGATCCCAAAGAGCCACAGAAGCAGGCAGAAATCTGCCAAAAGGCAGGGATTCAAAGCTACCCCAGCTGGGAAGTCAACGGTAAATTGATCGAGCCAGGTGTGAAATCTTTAGAGAAACTGGCTGATTTATCGAGTTATACAGGTCCTCGCAACTTTCAGAACTCCTTGCCAGGACTTTAAATTTGGGTGCCCTAGGAAATAGCGATGTCACTCAAAATGGAAAAAGATATTTGCCGTAGAAGTATTTGGCATTTTCGGCATTTGCTAAAATTAAAACCGAATACTTTAACGGCAAAATATTTGGCATGGTGAGGTATCGTTTCATCATCCTGTTATTTTGCACTTTACTGATAGCCAAAACAGCAACAACACCGCTGTCCTAGCATTGAAGAAAGGACAATTAGCAACTCTGATTCAGAGAAAGTCTCCCATTGAACAGAGTTAAAGTTTTTACCGAGCCATCCACACATATTTAGGAAAGTTGTATCACGATGGTGTCAGGGCTATTTCATTCTAGACAGAGAGGGTGAAATCCAGTAAGCTAAAGCTCAACGAATTTTTCTTATCGAGCTATGAGAACGCTTGCCATTGTGGAAGCCTTTTCCAGTTTGCCTGACGCACGACG
>NZ_JBYCCT010000068.1:0-92182 GCF_057473865.1 Coleofasciculus sp. H7-1 | reverse complement strand
CTCCTCGTACACATGACAGCGCTGATGCCTGCGCGCTCAGTGCTCCGTCGTCCGTCCACCGCTCTCAGCCCTCAGTCCTCAGCCCTCAGTCCTCAGCCCTCAGCCCTCAGCCCTCAGCCCTCAGCCCTCAGCCCTCAGCCCTCAGCCCTCAGCCCTCAGCCCTCAGCCCTCAGCCCTCAGCCCTCAGTCCTCAGCCCTCAGCCCTCAGCCCTCAGCCCTCAGTCCTCAGCCCTCAGTCCTCAGCCCTGTTTCGGTCAAATCTCCCGCTTAAAGCTAGTAGACCCGCTAACTTGACGTTTTTTTAAATCAAGCGATCGCCAGTAATGGCGTTAAGATAAAATGGTTGGTTGCATCTGTATAATTCATGGCACAGATGCAGATTGAGGGAGGCGCGGTCAATGACAACTGTTAGCATTTCCAACCGGGATATTTCTGCTGTGACGGCAACTGAAGTGGAACAGCTGGCTGTACGGCTAGAGCAAGATAATTACACCAATCCCTTTGAAGGATTGGATGATTGGCATTTGCTCAGAGCGATCGCTTTTCAACGTCCAGATTTAGTTGAACCCTACCTCTACCTGCTGGATTTTCAACCCTTCGATGAAGCTTAAATGCAAAGTGGCAGACGAGTTCTCATTGGGATAGGCGGCGGTATCGCCGCCTATAAAGTTTGTGAGGTAATTTCGGCGCTTGCCAAAACTGGGGTGGAAGTTCGGGTGATTCTTACTGATTCTGCTCAAGCATTTATCACCCCTCTAACAGTGGCAACGCTGTCTCGTCATCCTGCTTATACGGATGAAAATTTCTGGCAACCGACACGCGGACGCCCTTTGCATATTGAGTTGGGAGAATGGGCAGAGGTTTTGGCGATCGCTCCTCTAACCGCGAATACTTTAGGCAAGTTGGCTTATGGTTTCGCTGACAATCTGCTTGCGAATACTGTCCTCGCTTCCACTTGTCCGGTGTTGTTAGCACCAGCAATGAATACGGATATGTGGGAACAGGTGGCAGTGCAACGCAATTGGCAACAGGTATTCGTAGATAAACGCTATCACAGTGTTGGTCCCGGTGCTGGACTCTTGGCTTGCGATCGCGTCGGTGCTGGACGTATGGCAGAACCTGCTGAAATTTTGCCGCAAATTACATCTCTATTGCACACTGGCGGTAAGCGAGATTTAGCCGGGAAACGAGTTTTAATTAGTGCTGGAGGAACGCGAGAGCATCTCGATCCGGTGCGCTTCATCGGCAATCCTTCGACTGGCAAAATGGGATTCGCATTGGCACAAGCTGCACTGCATCGCGGTGCATCTGTGACACTGGTGCATGGGCCAATGGAGACGCAATTAATCGCCTCTCTACAAAAGGTGCAATCGATTGGTGTGATGAGCGCCCACCAGATGCAGCAGGCGATGTTAGAGTGTTTTCCAGATGCCGATTTGATAGTGATGTCGGCGGCGGTGGCAGATGTGAAACCAGCCGAGTATAGTGCCCAGAAATTGCCGAAGCGATCGCTTCCCGCTTCCTTACCTCTAGAATCTGTACCCGATATCGTGGCAGAATTGGCGAGTCTCAAACAGCCGCATCAAAAGTTAATTGGGTTTGCCGCACAGACTGGGGATATTGTTACGCCAGCGCTGGAGAAGTTGCGGAAGAAAAAATTGGATGCCATTGTTGCTAATCCCATCGATCAACCCGATGCTGGTTTTGGCAGCGACAACAACCGAGCTGTGTTTCTTGACAATCAAGGGCGCAAAGTAGAGATTGAACCCTGTAGTAAATTGCAGATGGCTCACTCTTTATTTGACTTTGTTCAAGGTGCTGGCTGAAAGGACAAGCAGTGCTTAGATCCCATCATTTTTCAGCTTCTCAACCTATTTTTGAGTGGGCAGAAGCCGATTTCTTACATTTCAGGACTTACGCAAAGCTTATACATATAGCGTTTTTTCGGGTTCAATCCCCCTGTGGTTGCCCTTACTATGTGTTGATGTGCGGCGAGTCCGTCCTGAATTTAGACAGCCCAGGCGATTAAGAATGAAGCCGCAATATAAGCAAAAGCTTCAATTAATCCAGCACCCAAATTCGGGACTTGTTGACGCGCGATTTCATCGGATATTTTTACTCCTGGCACCAAGATTAAATCTGCAATCCAGCGAATTACAATCAGTGAGGCTAAGCAAAATAACAGTGTTAAACCATATTGAGTAAAACTAATTACCCAGTTTTGAAACTCGGCGGCAAATGCCACGCGCACTATATTACCCGTCGCAATAAGTAAGCCTGCTAACGCCACGCCAGCAGCGGGATTATTGCGCCTTTCAATCTCTTCAAATACATCGTATTTAGTGACGTAGGGATAGAGAACACTCACCAAAACGAGTACGCCTAAGCCGACAATCCAGCAGACTAACCCTACTAGCCAAGTGCCGCTTTCTCCTCCGAGTGCGGCGCTGAGAATGAGTCCATTGGCGATGTGATTGCCAAATTCTACAGCAGCAGCGCCTGTGTTGCGTTCTTCGAGAATTTCGCGCTTACAATCAAAGCAACGCAGAATTAAACGATCGCCTACCCAAGCACCCGCCAACATGAATAAAATTACTGTGGCACCATAGCTTGCCAAATTGAGTAACTTGTCCTGCCAATTGTCTGAAGGTTGTCCTAAAACACCACCCAGTGCAATGACGATGCCGAGGTAATATCCGACGAGAGCGATCGCTACGGCTGAATTATCTTTAACAAATAGTTCTAGATTTAATTCCATGCGACGGAATAGTTTTTGATAAGCTAGTTGTCCCAGCCAGAACAACCCAAAGCCTACCACTAGCTCTAGAAGAATAAATCCTAATTGACTGACTTGTTCCACTATTTAACTCCTTATCAAGTTTTTTAATATCAATAGGATTTACGCAACATCACCACATCTGCAACCACAGGGTGATTGAACCCGAAAAAACGCTATATGTATAAGCTTTGCGTAAATTACGATTAAATCAATTTGGATTCTTTAAGTGTTTTAATAATCCAATCATTGTATCTGCTAATTGGTCGTAAAAAAAGTAATCCTGAGCGCCGATAGTTGTTACCGTCACACCACCAAACTGACTTTTAAAGCGGGAAAATTTGGCATAACTATGATTGGGATCGTGAGTAAAACCATAGAAATCATACAAACTGCAACCGCGTGATTTTGCCCGTTGCATTGCCGCCCAGTGTAAACTGTAAGTTGCCATGACTTCCGGATGTTCAAAACTACGTCCGCCGTAAAGATAAGTTGCGCGATTGCCCCAATAAACCACCAAGATAGCGGCTAATATTTTTCCCTGCCAGGTTGCGAAACCAATCTCTGCCATATTTGCCTTAAATAAGGTTTGGCAAAGATTGATGAAAAATTTGTATGGTTCGCCAAAAAACTGCTGACGTTTTACCGTTTCCCAAAAGATATCGTAAAACACAGGAATTGCCTGCGAGTCTGTTCTAAATTCGGTTTCTACACCATGACGCCAACTCAAACGCAAATTATATCGTCCTTTTGGCTTCATAGTTGCTAACATTTCAGTTTCAGTTAATTGTAGATCAATTAACAGGGTTTCTGAGGGCAATAAATCAGCGGGGGCACGCCTAAATTCGGCAAGCCAATCTGGTTTTTGATGCCATAATGGTTCAATTCGTAGCGCCACCGCTGCTATTTTTTTAGCTAAAGATGCCGCTTGTTTCAGCAACATCTGCATTCCTTCTTTTTCCAATTGTGCAGGTAGCAAAGGGGCACCTGGAGCAACTAATAAATTTGCTTTATTAGGATGAGGATAAAAATAAAAAATGCATCCTCCCACTAATTCTTGCTTGTAGAATAAACCATAACGGAACGTTTTGTATCCTTCTAATTCCTTGAAATCTGCCCAAGCCCAAGATTGCATAAAGCATCCTGTGGGCGCAGTTTGCACAAACAAGTCCCAAAGATGGCGTTCTTCTAAATTTAGCAGTCTTAGGGTTAAAGATAATTCTTCTGCTTGAATTTTTTGCCCATGATTTATATTTAAAATGTCAGTCATGATTCGAGCGATTTGTTAATAAGTTTATCAACCAAATACCGCCTGCCGCTGTCAAAATAAATCCTAAGGTTTTATTAAACCAATTCCATTCTCCCTCGCTATAATAAGTCGTTCCTACTGGATATCCGCTAGAGCCAGAAGAATGGCTACTTCCTGAATAGTATCCCTTAGCAAATACAGCATCTGGAGAGGCTAAATTTGCCATTAGTAATGTCACTGAAAGCATCATAATAAATTCTGCTGCCCGTGGTGATAAGGCTGAAAGTTGCTGTCCAGATCGGACTTTATCAGACAATTGTTTTAGTTCAGCGGCAATCTGAGGCGGCAGTTCCTGAGCGCGGTCTAAAATACTGCCCAATAAGCGCGATAAGTCTATTTCTGATAGTAATTGTTGCAGGTGCGCTAACCATTCTGCCGTCATCTTAGGGCTGTGATAAGGATGTTGTACCGGCAATAATTTGCTAATATCTACGTCATTTCGCTCAACTTCTTCTAACCACATTTGGGCTGTTGATTCTAGTTGAAGGAGATCGCGCAAACCTATCAGTCCAGTCCCGGATTCTTCAATATCTAAAAAATTAATGGTTTTTCCTTCAGTTGCTTCGGTAATTTGGGTTAATTGAATATGAGGATTAAGCAAATAGTAAAATAGCTGCGGACAATCCAGGGTGTGAATGTTTACGCTGTGGCGAATATGAGCGATCGCGTTCTCAAACTCAAACACTTTGAGCAGATTTTCAAGAGCGATCGCCTGTAAATTTTTAGGTAGGATAATTGCTTCTAGTTCAGAATGCTGAATTGAAACTGGAGACGCTAAAAAGAACCCCCAATTGCCATAGTCATGCCGCTGAAAGGATGGAATTGCTAGTTGTAAAGGCTTTGCCATCAATCCAGCAGCTAACAAAGTTTGATATAAACACCAAAAACCTGTTGTACGATTTTCTGGAGAAACAGCATTCGTGCTAATAATGCCACCTGGATAAAGCACCCGGCTAATAGTTTTAAACCATTCTTGAGTGTATATTGCAGTATCTTCTGTACAACTAGGATAAGTAAAATCGCAAATAATGACGTGATAAGATTTTTCCTTGATTGTCGATAAAAATTCAAATGCTTCTTGCGTGTAAATAGTTAAGCGATCGCTTTCTAAGCTTCCCTGATTAAAATCCTTAAATACTTTTTTACCTAGTTCTAAAACTTCTGGATTGTAATCCACTAAATCAACTTGACTCACTTCAGAAAATCGCAACACATCCCGTGCAGCTAATCCATCCCCGCCGCCACAAATCAATACTTGCAACTCTGTCTGAGGAAACCGTTTGACTGCCAGTGCTACCGATGGAATCACTAAATATTCGTGATAAATGGCTTCATCAGCGGTATCAAACTGCAAATCACCATTGATATAAAAAGCCAACCCGTTATTATGTTGTTCAATAAATAAAGATGTAGGCATTTTTTGACTATCCGAATATCATCAAAAATATTCCGCAAATCATGAGAAAACTGGCTAATAATACTTGAGCAATAAAGCTGCCAAAATTACTTTCTTTTACCCCTCGTTCAATATCAGAAAACTCTTCTGGCTTCACTATTTTGGTAGAGTAAATATGTCGTTCGCCATTAGGCCAAGCTTCAATCGCTAAATTCCATTGACGATCTTTGTCCCAATAATCCCAAGTAATTCGAGATGTCTCCTCTTCGTCTCCTTCATAGTTTCCCTGAGTTGATGACTCAAAATAATAGCGTCTGCCCAAGGCGTGCAATTCTGGATAAGGTGTTTTTTGCCCTTGCATATCGTGCCAAAGACGAACAGCCAAATTATTAAGTGATTCTGGCTCAAATATCTTAGGATCGGGAATTTCTTCGGCAAGATACCAATTTACCAAGGATTCTGGATTTTGAGGATCGATTTCTCGTAGCAAATAATATTCTTTTCCTGCCTGAGATTTTAGCAACCACTCTGTTGTTTCATATCCATAGGAATCGTCATAAGTGCTGTATTCTTTAATCTGCCATTGAACCCCATAATATTTTAAGCGATCGCTTGGACGTAACTGTTCAAGTTGAGTTCTCGTAATAGCGGAAGACATAAAAGTTTGCAGAGCTGCTGAAAATTTGTTTGAATACAGAAAAAAAATGAATTTAAATTTACTCTTTTAGAATAATTAAATGCATTTTTGCTAAAAAATAGAGTGAGTTAGAGTAGGCAGCATTTATTATATTCACAACAGCGCTTAACCTATAGAATAATCAATAAGACTTCATAAAAATATAGATTTTTTATAATTAGCTACTCAAGACGATAGAAGAGGTTCAATAACCCTACCCACCAACCAACTTCGCAAAAAACATATCCGCTGGGCAGATGACCTGCGGGAGCGCGATCGCTATCAAAAATAAATTCTTCATAAGGAACCCAAACGCCATCAATCCGCCATCCTACGCGATCGCCTAAAATACACAAAATTTCATAATTTGCACTTCTCGTCCCTCCAATCCTCTCCCAGATATATTTTTGTACGCTAAAACCAAAGCGCCCTTTGCTGTGTTTTATCCAGAGTTGGTTAATGATGCGAAGGTCTGAAACTGGAAATTTTTTGATATCTTCTACTCTCAGCCAGCCTTCGGTTTCTCGACCGGAAATTTTCAGCATGACCGTCGTTGTTTCCTCATCCGCCTCTTGCCACTTTCCTAACGCTAAAAAAGTCTGTAGTTGCCGGTAATCTATTCTTGACGCTGAACTTTGTCGATTTGTTAAAAAATTGCGGTTGGTAGCGATTGAACTTGCATTATGAGTTTTTGATAACGGAATCTTGCTTGATACCGGCTGCTTAAAAGTGTAGGCGGCAATCTTATTAAAATTGAGCAATTCTAGCCACTCCTGCACCGACTGAGGGCGTTCCTCGGCTTGAAATTCCATTCCTTTAAGAATCGCCTGATTGGCTAAATTACTAATGCTTGAATTGAAGCGTTGCGGTGAATTTAACGGAATCCCCGCAGCTCTAGCAGGAGCTGGTAGCGGGACTTCTCCAGTCAGCAAATAGTAGAGCGTCGCCGCGAGTGCATAAACATCCGTATATTCGCCCCGCCTCGCTTGCTGAGCATACTGTTCAATCGGAGCAAAACCTGGAGTAAAAGTTTGCGTATGAGTCTGCGTCAAATCGGGGATAAATTCCCTAGCAATGCCAAAATCAATCAGCACCGCCTCGAATTTTTCGGCACGCACCATGATATTGGACGGCTTCACATCCCGATGCAAAAAGCCTCTTTCGTGGATGAAAGTCAGTGCTTCACCAATCTGGCGGATGTAGTGCAATGCTTCTGTTTCCGACAAAACACCCAGATTAAGTACGCGCTGCTCCAGGTTTTCTCCTTCAACATACTCCATCGCCATGCAAGGTAACTGTCCTTCAGAGAAGGCATTGTCAATCTGCACAATATGAGGGTGTCGGCACACAGCTAGTCGCAGCGCTTCTTTCTGGAAATCTCGATTGAATTTGTCTCGGTACGCTGTAAATTCGCGTTTAGTCAATACCTGTTCGTTCAGCGTCTTGATAACGACAAAATTCCCTTTTTTGTCTCTAGCTAAAAAAGTGATGCCATAGCCACCTTCTCCCAGCACCCTGTCAACGATGTATCGTCCACCATGCAACATCTGCCCAGCGGCCCAAACCATTCCTTAAACTTTCCCTGACACTTAGGCTAATTTTGGCATACCCTTGGTGTCAGGTTTGTTAAATATTTGACCCACTCCAGAAAGCTCCATAACGGAAGGGAACAAAGGTGAGATGAACCAGAGCGATCGCTCTCGTTTTTGAGTGCTATATTCAGCGTAGAAACGCCTAGATGAAGGCAATTGTTATGACTCAGGAACTCATAGATTTAAGAAATAGCATCATTGAGGGACGCTACACAGACGCTTTAGTGATTTTAGATGAGCTGGATTGGATGAGTAAAAAGGCAACCCTGCGTAATATAAAATCCTATTTAGTTAGAATGCTAATTCACTTGATTAAAAATCAAATAGAGCAGCGATTAACCAACTCTTGGGTAGCTTCAATTTCAGATTCTCTCATACAAATTCAAGACCTGAATCTCCAAGACAACAAAACTTCTCACTACGTCAAGCCTGATGAATGGGAACCAATGCTTGTAGATGCACTGGCAGCTGCAATTCGTCCGGCGAGTGTGGAAGTACTAAATGGAAGAGTTAAACCGTCTCAACTCTCAGAAATGGTGGATAGAACTCAGATAATCCTGACAGCTCAACAATTACTTGCTTTGACGTATGCTCATTCAGCAAGTATTTTACCTGACATCATTGATGAGTATTTAACTCAGTTACCGGGTGGGCAAGATTGGTTTGAAGACAGGCGAGAATAGAGAAGCAGAAATACAAAGGTGATGAATCATTGGAGTAACTCTATTAATCCATTGATCTTTGAACAAACAGGATTAGCTCATGAAGCTGAGCTAGGACTCAACGGTGAGTGTTTTAATGAGCAATCTGCGCTGATGCTCAAGGACTTGCTAAAGCTACACTATCGCAGCGCTTCACTATTGCCAAAAAACTGTTCAGTCATCCGTTCATAGTGCTGGCAGAGGTTCGATCGCTCAAGCAAATAATCAAGGATTGAGCTTTCAAAACGTGGCTGTATGAAATTACCAATGTAGCCATAAGCCGTCGCATCTAACGTTGTGGGTTGGTCTCCCATCGAAGGATGGTGCAGTGTATAAGGTAATCATTTTCTCAAACTCCTTCATGTTATTAAAACGAGATAATTAGGCGATCGCAGTTGTTAAGGGCGCTTGCTCTGAAACACGCCCTGCGGCTTTAATCAAATCGGCTGCCTTTTCGCCAATCATGATTGTGGGTGCGTTCGTGTTTCCCGTCGTGATGGTTGGCATAATTGAGGCATCAGTTTAGGCTTTGTTTGGTCTTGAAATTTGTTTAAGTCCCGCTAAGCAAGATAGGCGATCCCAAAGCCACCTTTACCCAACTGCCTATCGATAATTTACCGCCCACCATACAACTTCTGCCCAGGATGCCAAACTATTGCTAAAGCCTGCTGACACTACGGTTAATTTTGGCATAAGGGTAGCCGTTCGCTTACACTAACTTCTGGCACCCGCGCTACAGCCCATTTCCAGGAGGGGTAGCTTCTGGCGTAAGTTTATATAGGCAGTCAAAATGAGCAGATCCAAGTCAGGAATGAAAAAAATATTGTTGTCCGGTTTGTTGTTGTTGCTACCGCTGGCGGCTTGTTCGCCCAACCCATCCGGGACTTCAGCGACGAACGGTGGAACTGAGACAAAGCCTCTGGCAATCGGTGCAATTCCCGATCAAGATCCGCAAAAGTTACAGCGTCAGTATGACAAGCTAGCTGCCTATCTAGAAAAGGAACTGGGTGTGCCGGTGGAGTATAAGCCGGTTACTGACTATACGGCGGCGGTTACTGTCTTCAAAGTAGGAGATTTGGATTTAGTTTGGTTTGGAGGATTGACGGGGGTGCAGGCACGGTTGCAGGTACCGGGTGCGGAAGCGATCGCTCAACGCGACATAGACGCCCAATTCCACAGTCTCTTCATCGCCAACAAAAAGGCTGGACTGAAGCCATTTAAAGATATTTCTGATTTAAAACAGCTCAAAGGGCATAGCTTTACTATGGGGAGCGAATCTTCAACATCCGGGCGTTTAATGCCTCAATATTTCCTGCAACAAGCTGGACTCAAACTTGAAGATTTGAAAGGTCAAGTCGGTTTTTCCGGCGATCACGATAAGACGATCAAATTGGTGGAAGCAGGCACCTACGATGTAGGTGCTGTAAATGAAAGCGTCTGGAAAAAGCGAGTCGATTCCAAAGAAGTAGACCCAAATAAAGTGCAAGTCCTCTGGCAAACACCTGCCTATTATGACTACCACTGGGTTATCAATCCGGAGGTCAAAAAGCGCTATGGCGATGATTTTGCCAAAAAGGTACAGAGCGCTTTTTTGAAACTCGACCCCACGGTGCCAGAACAAAAAGAAATTCTCGGCTTGTTTGAGGCTAAAAAATTTATCCCCACTCAAAATTCTAACTATGCTCAAATTGAAACGATTGGTCGGCAAATTGGCAAAATTAAATGAGCCTTTTTAGGTGATAAGTTTTGCTTTATCAATCCCTAACTTTTGCCCGATTTCGATCAGAAAATATTATGATTTTATCGGGCTAAAATACTTGTGTTTTGCACTGTAACGTCATAATATAGTAATTGTATTTGTCTAACCACAAAGCGTTGTGGCAGACGCGACGAGGACAATGTCCTCGTCGCGAAATCAAAAGGTTGGTAAAGGGAAAGTGCTAATTCTAATAAATTAGAATTAATTATAAGGGATGATTAATAATTCCTAAGGCTCCCATTAGCGATTATCCATTACCGCTGGTATGAGTCAAAACTTACCGATTTTTGAACTCAAAAACGTTACGAAACAATTTGGTAAGTTTCAGTCTCTTGCTGATGTCAATTTGCAGATTCGGGCAGGCGATCGCGTGGCGCTGGTTGGTTCTAGCGGTGCGGGGAAAAGTACGCTGATTAATTTACTCAACGGGACGCTGCTACCGAGTCAAGGAGAAGTCTGGGTACTGGGTCGCAACCTTGCCGATCTTCGTCCCAAGTTGCTGCGCCAAGTCCAGCGCCAGATAGGTACAATTTATCAACAATTTCACTTGGTTGATAATTTGCAGGTGATTCACAATATCAATGCTGGACATCTGGGGCGCTGGTCGTTTTTCAAAGCAGCAGTTTCGCTGATTTATCCTTTGGAAGTTGAAACTGCTCATAAAGCTTTGGCACAGGTGGGGATTGCAGAAAAACTTTACGAACGCACCGATAGTCTTTCTGGTGGTCAACAGCAACGGGTAGCGATCGCTCGCGTCCTCGTGCAAAATCCTACCGCTATTCTTGCTGACGAACCCATCTCCAGCCTCGACCCCGAACGCAGCCGCGAGATTATGGATTTATTGCGCCAGTTGAGCCAGGAAACGGGCAAAACTTTAGTCACCAGTGTCCACGCAATTGAATTTGCTCGCAGTCATTATCAGCGCATCATCGGTTTGCGACAGGGACGCATTTTGTTTGATACCCCCGCTGAAGCACTGTCAGACGCGATGATTGAGGAGTTGTACAGGATGGAGAATTGATATTGCTTCCGGTTGCTGAAGTTTTGTATTTCTTTAACACACGCGGTAGCGCAAAGGTTCGCACTAGATCGCGATCGCTTGTTGTTAAAAGAGGAGTTTTGGCAAGGAAAGCGTGAGAAACACTAGCGATCGCCAACCAACAAACCTCCCTCAGCGCCCCTCACCGCTTAACTGGCGTACTGTGTGGGGATTGGTGTTTGTCGCGTCCCTCATTTGGTCGTTGCACTTAGCAGGCGTATTCCAGCGGGATTTAATCAACGAAGGCGGCTGGAACCTCGTTTGGCGCTTTATCGTTGCTGCATTCTCACCCGATCTCAGCCCGGAATTTCTGCATCTAACTCTAGACTCTACTCTAAAAACCCTTGCTTACGCCGTGTGTGGCACTTTCTTCAGCGTGCTGATTGGTTTGGTGGGGGGTGTTTTTTGTTCTGAGATATGGTGGGAATCTGTTTCAAATTCAAAACTCAAAACTCAGACGCGATCGATCGGGTTTCTACAACTCAAAACTCAGTCTCCTTGGGTGATGGTACGAGGAGTTTTGGCAATTCCGAGAGCAATTCACGAGTTAATTTGGGGATTATTTTTCGTCAATATTTTTGGACTCGATCCGCTAGTAGCAGTGCTAGCGATCGCAATTCCTTTTGGTGCGATTACTGCCAAAGTCTTCTCGGAGATTCTAGACGAAACCCCCCATCAGCCACTAATGGCACTCCTGAATAGCGGCGTTTCACCTCTGAATGCTTTTGCCTATAGCTTGATTCCCCAAGCCTTTCTAAATCTGCTGTCCTACGCTTTCTATCGGTTTGAGTGTTCGATTCGTTCCGCCGCCGTACTGGGGATTATTGGTGCAGGTGGACTGGGGTATCAAATTCTCCTCAGCCTCCAATCTTTGCGCTATGAGCAGATGTGGACGTTTTTGATTGCCCTGATTGGATTAAATGGTGCTACGGATTTTTGGAGTGCTTTGCTACGCCACCGTTTGGGTGCGCCAAGTCGCCTGGATTTGAACGTCCTGAATCTCCAAGGGCGCAAACAGCGGTTTTATCAACAAGATCCAGTAGTACAGGTGTCATTTCTCGGCGGCATTGTTTTAGTCATCTTCTCCTTCTGGTACATCCAGGCTGATTTCTCAAAACTTTGGGCACCGCGAACTGCACAGCTATTGGCAGGAGTGTTTCAAGATGTCTTCCCACCGGATGGGAGTCAGCTGAGTCAACTATTTACCCTTTCAGCTCAAACTCTGGCTATGTCCATCCTGGCAATGGCTGGGGCTGGATTAGGAGGCATTTTATTATCTTTCCCAGCAGCAAATAATTTCCTGTTGCCAGGAGGGATTCTGGATACTGGTAGAAGATCCCCCCAACCCCCCTTAAAAAGGGGGGCAAGAGAAAATCTCACACTCCCCTTAAAAAGGGGGACGGGAGAAAATCTCACACTCCCCTTTTTAAGGGGGGATCTCCGAGGAACTGCTGTACTGATTTTTACCCGCTTCCTACTACTCGTTGCCCGTGCCGTCCCCGAACCCATTTGGGCGTTAATCTTTCTGTTTGTATTGTTTCCGGGAATATTACCTGGAGCGATCGCCCTCGGTTTACACAATTTAGGTATACTAGGGCGTCTGATGGCGGAAGTGACGGAAAATCTAGATGAACGTCCAAGAGCGTCGCTCAAAGCTTTGGGCGCTACTGGTTCCCAAGTCTTCCTCTACGGCGTCTTACCCCGCACTTTGCCCCGCTTTATTGCATATATCCTCTACCGCTGGGAAGTCTGCATCCGCGCTACGGTAATTGTAGGGTTAGTGGGTGCGGGTGGATTAGGTCGCTTGCTCACGGAACAACTGAGTAGCTTTGACTACAAAGGTCTCCTCACAACTTTGATAGCCTTTCTTGCCCTCACTTTTATCGTAGACCTCATTAGTGCCTCAGTGCGGCGAGCAATTAGGTAATGCAGCTTCCACCCCATCCAAGATATATGGATTCTCAGCTACTTCGACCAACCAGTTCTACTCTATAAATTGTCATTCCGTTTTGTAAATCAAAAATACCGATCCAATTGGATTAGAATTTTCCACATAGATTTTGTTGTTATAGTAAAAAGCTGTTGAAAACCCGCCATCAAATAACATCGCTTCCTGAATATTACCTAAACAGTGATTTTTAGAAATTCCTTTCAGGAGATCATCAAACTTATCTGGATACAATGGCCCATCATCGACGTTGTTAACCAGTAATATTACATAGCCTTTGGAAGTAATCGCTGCCATCGAGCGACTGGTTTCGTGCTTACAGGCATATTCTCCCAAGTCATTACAAATATCTTTGAATATTCCATTTTGATAAAATCTTCCATTTCCTCCTACTAAATTGTAATTTAAAATTTGCTCGTTTCTTTTCCCAATCTGAATCGTAGCCTTTCGCTCTTGTGTACCTCCTGAAATTCCAAAGGAAGACCGCTTATCTTTAAATAAACCAGAATATTCTACACCCCTCGAAATGTTCAAGCCTTGGGGTTTATTCTCAGGATCTATATAATCCCCATTAATGGCTGCAATCGGTCTTTTGCCATTTAGTTTGGCATTATCATCCGCTATAATTTCATGAAACTGTTTTGGGATATATTCTTTGCGTAATCTCCCTTTAGCATCTTTAGCATAAATTTCATGGGCTAAAGCAAGACTAACCTTAAAATCTAGTTTTGGAGATTTGGGATCAAAAAGAATAACATAATTTGCGCCTTCAGCCTTGGTATTACCTTGATGATCCGTTCTGATAAATTCTATGCTGAACTGACATTCTTGGCTTTGGCAATCGCATAAATTATTAACAGTTTTTCTGGCTGTTATTAATTTTATTACTTGAATTTGAGTAATTGTTGGATTATTTTTAAAATAAAGATAAATGCTAGATATTATCATAAATAATAATAATATGCCCAATGATTTGGTTTTTGTAAACATACAGTAAGGAATTTGCAAAAAATGTATGTTTACATCTTAAGCCTAACAATACCTAGGATGAGGGTGAAGATTAACCACCCTACAAGTATTTTAATAAATAATAAGTATTGGGGAATTGCTAGTTGTCATGAGTCTTTAGGTCTTTGCTCAGAATTTCTGACCAAAAACGAATCACCAATGACGGATGCTCAATTACCGTTCGCTAAGCCGACCGCAGAGACTGACGAGAGCCAGTGGCGCTGTTGCAACTGATACATATGGTTAAACAGTTGCCAGCAATACTGTTCTGGAAGCCCGCAGGTTAAGGCACCGCGCAGGACAACGTTGAAGTACCAGTCGTTGGGGGCGAGTTCTTCTGCTAATTTGTTAACGACAACGTAGGTACGAACGCTGGTATATATGCGATCTTGGCAGGAAACATTGACCATTTCCTGGCGATAACCGCCTTGAGGGACTTCTTCGCGTTCATCTAAGCGATCGCTCAATCTCCACGGTAATCTATACAGAACTCCTTCGACTGAGGCTGATGGGTCTTTCACCATATCTAAAACACCACAGTTGCGAAGCGCTGAGCGGCGATAAAATCCTAGTCGATATCCTTTGAGTGTGGCAGCACCAATCACGTAAGTATGGGTGTTCTCGCCGAATGTACGCTTTAAATCGACCGGGCACATACAAGAACCGTAAGCAAAATAGTAAAACATCGGCTCTGTTTGTTGCTGTTGTTGCAATCTCAACGCTTGATGTGCAGGATGATGAGATTGTACCCAGGTGTGTTTTAAGTGTCCAATGCGATCGCTCATCTATCTTTAGGAATACTTTTACTATGGACAAGATTTTAGCAGAATCTTCTTATTGTATACCTTCATATCCCGATAGGTAAACCGTAGATTGTAATTTGGCTTCCTCCTCAGGAAATCGGACAGAGAAGGGCAGGGTTTGAGAAGCCAAATTTTTTGGAGTTTCCGGAGGTACAAGCGATCGCCAAAGCACCTTCCTCAAGAATTCAGTAGCTGGAGTAGCTGGAGCTTTTTAGCGATCGCCAAAAAGCAATCCCTCTGCATTCAGTTGCTTTACTTACAATGACTTACGTAAGAACTCTCTGAAACTTTTATTCCTTCCTCTCTTGAAGCGTCCTTCGCGGTTCGTTTTTCCATAACCAGGACTTACGCAACTTGCGCGACATCTGGGGCAACCACAAGGGATTGCCCCTACAAAACGCTATATGTATAAGCTTTGCGTAAGTCCTGCATAACTTTGCGTAGATCCTGACTTACAATTATTTAGCAAATAGTGAAAGCAGCCCTAGTGTGGGGCTGCTTTCACTATTCGCCAAGAATGAGAGTATCCAGATGCTGCCTAATTTTATCTTTGGGCGCTGCTGGCAAGCCGATTCCAACCTTGGATCGCTTTCTCTAAAGGTGCAGGCAAACTACCTCGATTAATATCGGTGTAGCGAACCGTACCTTCTCGACTGGTAAGCGTGTAGGTGATGTAATCGGCAGCACCGCTGGGTGCTGGGTAACTCAGGTTCTTGAATTGGGCAAATTGCTGCCGTTCTAGCAATTGCTGAAACTGTCGTACCTGTTGCCCAGAAATGCGGAGAACGCTACGCTCGGAGTCATTGGCATCGCCGATACGAACGCGCATCAAGCGTCCGTCATTCAGTAAAACAGTTTCGTAGGTTCTACCAGCAAAACCGCCACTGGCGATCGCTCGAAACACCACATTTTTATCTAAGGATGGTGGTAGTTCGCTAGCAGGAATTGGCGTCGGCTGGAGGGTACCCGCATCGCTTATCTTGCTAGCGTCTTGATTGAACTTAACGAGAGAACCATTGTCGTTCGTGTGATAAACCAACAGTTGTAGCTGGTTTTGTACCGTCACCTGCCAACCAGGGATTGCAAGAGTAGCACAACTCTCGTTAATACCGCCTAAACCGAGACAGCTATCCCAATTTTGCTGTTTAGCCTGAATGATGCTGAGTTGGTTCGCTGGCACTTTGAACTGTCGGGAAGCCTCCAGCAAGACTGCATCCCGAACGGAATTCGGCAAACTCGCTAGTTGATCCAGCTTCACTACAGAACCGGCTGCATTCGTGCGATAAACCAAGCGTTGTCCATTTCCTTGTACCGTCACCCGCCAGCCTTCTACCGTCGCTGGCGCACACAAAATATCAGGCGCGTAAATCCCTAAACAAGCATCAGGCCAAGTTTTCTGTTCCGCCTGCACGAGGCGAATCTGGTTAACCGGCAAACCCAACTGCGTGGAGGCATCAGCGATAACAGCATTAGCAATGGATTTGGGGAAGTTTTCTGGGATGTTACTGACAGGAGTATCCGACTTTTGGAGGCGTAAAACTTGCCCTGTAGAATTGATGCGATAAACCCAAGTTTTGTTACCACTAGACATGACAACGCGCCAACCGGGAACTAATGCTTGAGTACAAAATTCACCAGATTTCGGAAGTCCCAAACAGCCATCGTTCCAAGTTTTCTGGTTAAAGTCAGTAATCTTGAGCTTTCCCGGAGCGATACCAGTTTGACGCGACAAATCTTGACGAACGGCGTTAGCAATCCGAGGCGGTAAGCGATTAGCTTGCTTACGGTCAAGATTTTGCCCAACTTTCTGGTCTTTAACCTTAACCAGTTCGGTGGTAGACTCAGAAAGTCTGACTGGGGCAGCAAATGCGGTTTGCAGCAGTGTCAGACCTGCGCCCAAAGACAAGATGCCAGTTAGAACTAGAGCGGCAAAAATCCGCTCGGATTGGTGAACTGTTTCACCGGGATTTACTGGTTTGGAGTGATTTTTGAAAATCTGTCTCATAGAAACCTCAATAGATTTGTTTTTGTAGGTGGAGAGCGTGTCTGTTGAGACAAGCAGCACTCCAATGCTCGTCCAATGCGTATAGCAGATAAGAAGCTTGACGCTGCTATCGTGCGAGTTAGTTCCGCTGTTTGGTTCACCTGAATGGGTGATTTTTTACAAGTTTCAGATGGCGATCGCCAGCCAACTTGTTAACTTCTGCAAAAACAGGTTTCTACGATCGTGTAGGTGTGTATTTATTCCAGCAAAGGAGCGATCGCCATGACTGTGTTAGTAGTCGCTACGGGAAATCCAGGCAAGCTGCGAGAGATGCAGACGTATTTAAGCGGATTGGGCTGGGAATTGACCCTGAAGCCAGAGGAACTGGAGATTGAGGAGTCGGGTGACACCTTCATGGCTAACGCTTGTCTGAAGGCATCCCAGGTGGCACAGGCGACTGGAGAGTGGGCGATCGCAGATGATTCTGGGTTGGAAGTAGACGCCTTAGAGGGCGCACCCGGTATCTATTCCGCTCGTTATGGCAAAACCGACACCGATCGAATTGAACGCCTGTTGAATGAACTAGGCAACGAACTGAATCGGGAAGCGCAATTTGTTTGTGCAATTGCGATCGCTCGTCCGGATGGCGCTCTAGCTGTGCAAGCCGAAGGAGTTTGTCGCGGCGAAATTCTCCACTCCCCTCGCGGTACAGGTGGATTCGGCTACGATCCGATTTTTTACGTATCCAAAGAGCAAATGACTTTTGCGGAAATGACTCCTGAGTTGAAGCGCCAGTGGAGCCATCGAGGTCAAGCCTTCAAAATTCTCTTACCCCAGCTACAGACATTAAAGACTGAGGATTGAGTACAGAAGTTAGAAATCAAGTTACCAGAAATCAGTTTTTGGCGATCGCCAAAAATTCTGATTTCTGAATTTTTAATTACTCCTGACCTCTAACCCCGAACTCCTCAGTCCTCAGTCCACCCTCCGGGAATGCGAAGCGCCTACAGTCCTCAGTCCACCCTCCGGGAAGGCGAAGCGCCTACAGTCCTCAGTCCACCCTTCGGGAAGGCGAAGCGCCTACAGTCCTCAGTCCTCAGTCCTCAGTCCTCAGTCCTCAGTCCTCAGTCCTCAGCCCTCAGTCCTCAGCCCTCAGCCCTCAGTCCTCAGTCCTCAGCCCTCAGTCCTCAGTCCTCAGTCCTCAGTCCTCAGTCCTCAGTCCTGATTTAGACGGCTTCCAGATTCTTTTCCCCCGTCCGAATTCGGATCACCTGCTCTACCGGGCTGACAAAAATCTTACCATCACCAATTTCACCCGTTCGGGCAGCGGCAATGATTTTCTCAATCACCATATCAACCTGGCTATCTTCAACAACGATCTCTACTTTTAGTTTTTGCAAAAACTCAACCGTGTACTCGGAACCGCGATAACGTTCAGTTTGACCTTTCTGCCGCCCAAATCCTCGGACTTCAGAAACGGTCATTCCCACAATTCCCGCATTGACTAGCGCAATTTTAACTTCGTCGAGTTTAAAAGGCCGGATAATCGCTTCAACTTTTTTCAAGCTTCTAACTCCTCAGTTGGTTCTGGATTTTATCTGTACAATCAATTTGTACAACCAAAGGTACTCGTAAAGCGGCGGCTATGTTTTATCACTGCTCAAACAAAGATTTTTGTATTATATGATACAGATTGCTCTTTACTCCCACCAGAAGCATCAATTGTGCCAACCCTAACTAACGGGTTTCTAGTAGATATCGCTGACTCATCAACGTGACAGACGTGACTAGGCAGTGAAGATGCACGGGTTTGGAAATATTTCCCCGATTTGTATCAAAGCCGTCGTTCCAGGCAAATGCACCCGGTTCTCCGACTCCCAACAGAGTCAATCCTTCCGTCAATCGGCAATCTCAACGACTATTATTCAAAAGCGGACGCACAATCAAAAAGCCGGTGCCAAACGCTGTCGCCACAATCAAAAAGATGACGATGATTAACCACCAGCCACTCACATCTGCGGAACGTTCTGGCTGAGTTGGGCGACGATACCGACCTTGTTCCTGTTCGATTACCAAGCTTTCTGAAAAATCGCTTAGTGGTGCTGGTTCAGCTTTGGGATGAGGTAAAACTTCCACTGGCGGAGCAGTAGCCGCCGGACGAGGAGAACGAGGAGGCTGTGGAGGACGCCGCTTAGGTGTTGAAGCGCTTGGTGCAGTCCGAATTTCCGGTTCAATGGAGGGAGGGGGAACTTCAACTCGACCCCCGGAGGGAAACGAAGTAACCACCTGTTGCGCGTGCAAAGCTGACTGAACAACTTTTTCGATTTCTTGTCGCAGCTGTTGATTTTCTTTAGCTAACTGCTGATTTTGGGAATTCAGAGAGTCCAGCATCGCTTGTGCTGCTTGTAACTCTGCTGAGAGTTCTTTGTAAACCGAAATTGGCACCGAGGGACGGTAGGTATTCATTGGGCTTTGGGCAGTCTGCTCGGAAATATAAGCATTTTGCATCGGCGAACGGGTCGAGGGATTGGACATCATGGATTTAGTTTAAGTTCTGTAAGGCAACAATAATGGAAAGTGAGGCGACTCTGACAGCCATTTTTTAACAAATTTGCTATTTAATCAACTAGGAATGTGCCTCAATCGATTTTTACGGTGTCAATGCTACAACCTTTTAATTCTCCGATTGTTTTAATTCTCCGATTGTAGGAGGGGAAAAAAATGTCCCACTGGCCCCTGACCCTTACCAATGGCTAAAGCGTATTTTAGAGCAGTGGTGACGTAATCTTTGGCTTTTTGAACCGCAGACCACCGATCTTTGCCTAGGGCTAGATTAGCAGCGATCGCGCTACTGAGCGTACACCCCGTGCCGTGAGTGTTCGTCGTATCTACGGTAGCGGTTTTCAAGGTTTCCAGATGCTGCCCATCAAACCAGATATCAATGCCGCGTAGATTCCCCTCCATGCCGCCGCCTTTCACTAATACAGCCGCACCACCTCCCAAATGATAAATCCGCTGGGCAGCAGCCCGCATATCATCCAATGTATGAATCGGCAACCCACTCAATAATTGAGCTTCGTAGCGGTTGGGCGTCACAATCGCTGCTTTGGGGATTAAGACATCCCGCAACGTTGCCACGGCGTCATTGTCAATCAGCAGGGCACCCGTGCGCGATACCATGACGGGATCGACCACTAAATTCTCTAGTTTGAAAGCTTCCACAGCTTGCGCTACAGCCGCAATAATCTCCCCATTGAGCAACATCCCCGTTTTAGCTGCTTGGACGCCAATATCCGTCACCACAGCCTCAATCTGGGCGACAATTGCTGCTGTCGGTAAAGCATCCACCCGCGTGACTCCCAGCGTATTCTGCGCCGTCACGCAAGTAATGGCACTGGTGCCGTGAACGCAGTGAAAGGCGAATGTCCGTAAATCAGCTTGAATGCCAGCACCGCCGCCGCTATCGGAACCGGCAATCGTTAGAGCAACAGGTACGCTTGATGAGTCTGTAATGGTCATAGTAATGGGGTATGGGGTATGGGGAATGGGGAATTAGTTAATACCAACAAACTAAGGACTACTAACAATTACCTATTACTCTAAATTTTGATGAAACTAACCTGAATTGACTTGAATAATTAGATTTTACAAATCGCTGCATATATGGTAATGCTCGATTCCCAATAAGCCGATTCGTTGGCAAATTATTGTAGTGCGGCTCTTCAGGAGCGGGTAGATTAGGGTTATGTGCCCAAAGACCTAATAGGGGGGCAGTATACGATGAGCTGCACTAATTTCCAGTTTAGGAGGAGAAATCAGTGCCAAGAGAGAGCGTGGATGTAGCGATCGCTCCCGTTATCAGTCAAGTCTTCCCACTCCTGGGATAGGTAATCATGAGGTCACAAGAAGCACTAGCTCTGGTAAAAATCTTGAGTAGTCCTCAGTCCTCAGTCCTCACTCCTCAGTCCTCACTCCTCAGTCCTCAGTCCTCACTCCTCAGTCCTCACTCCTCAGTCCTCAGTCCTCACTCCTCAGTCCTCACTCCTCAGTCCTCACTCCTCAGTCCTCAGTCCTCACTCCTCACTCCTCAGTCCTCAGTCCTCAGTCCTCACTCCTCACTCCTCACTCCTCAGTCCTCACTCCTCAGTCCTCACTCCTCACTCCTCAGTCCTCAGTCCTCAGTCCTCACTCCTCACTCCTCACTCCTCAGTCCTCACTCCTCAGTCCTCAGTCCTCACTCCTCAGTCCTCAGTCCTCAGTCCTCAGTCCTCAGCCGATCCGTTTCGTGGGAAGTTTAGAAGAATTTTGCACCCTGCTAACCAAGGCTGGATTACCCAGGTATCAATTAAAAATTAAAAAAGAAGTGTTCCATTTTTCATTTTTAATTCTTCTAGCGTTGCGGACGCCGTCTTTGGAGAAATTCCGGAATATCCAATCCTCCACCTTGTTGAGGTCTAGGCTCAAACGTGGGGGTAGAAGGAGGAACGGGTGACGGTGCAATGGGTCGCTGTGTCTGTCTGGAGGTGCGTGCCTCCCTCGCCGCCGGTGTAGACTGAGTTTCCCCGCTAAATCCAGTCGCAATGACGGTAATTCTCACCTCACCTTGCATTCGGTCATCAATCACTGCCCCAAAAATGATATTCGCATTCGGATCGACCACTTCATAGATGGTTTCGGCTGCGGCATTCACTTCGTGCAGCGTCAGGTCGCTACCGCCGGTAATGTTAAAGACGACACCTCTTGCTCCTTCAATCGAAGACTCTAGCAAAGGTGAGGAAATAGCTGCGACGGCGGCTTCTCTGGCTCTCGATTTCCCAGAACCAACGCCAATTCCCATCATTGCCGATCCCGCATCTGCCATCACGGCTCGGACATCGGCAAAGTCCACATTGACCAGTCCGGGAATCGTAATGATATCCGATATCCCTTGAACACCTTGACGCAGGATATCATCTGCTACGCGAAAGGCATCTTGAACTGGCATGGTTTCTGGAATCACTGCCAGCAGCTTATCGTTAGGGATGACGATCAGCGTATCTACCCGACCCTGCAAAGCGGCAATGCCTTCATCTGCCTGAGACGTGCGACGGCGTCCCTCAAAGGTGAAAGGACGAGTGACGACGCCTACCGTCAAGGCTCCCATTTCTTTGGCAACTTCTGCCACAATCGGTGCTGCACCCGTACCCGTACCGCCTCCCATCCCGGCGGTAATAAATACGAGGTCAGTATTTTCTAAGGCATGAGCGATCTCGTCGCGCGATTCTTCCGCTGCCTTTTGACCAATGGCAGGATTGCCCCCAGCACCTAAACCTCGCGTTAACTTCTGTCCCATTTGCAAGCGTTTAGCAGCAGAGGAGTGAGACAGCGACTGGGCATCGGTATTGATTGACCAAAACTCTACGCCACTGACATCACTGGCAATCATGCGGTTCACCGCATTGCCCCCACCCCCACCAACACCAATCACTTTAATTTTGGCGACGCTACCTAGCACGATGTTGTCACTCCTAGATTCTTCCCTGGGTGTTCCGTTGGCATCGTGATTATGGCCTAAATGTAACACGGCGTTATTAAAGGGATTTGCGCCGTCCACTGCGGGTGAACGACCTGCGTTCCCTGAGGCATTTGAGTTTTGGTGGGCAAGCCCTGGTTTACTATTGAGCGTCATTGCAATAGAAAGGGTCAATAAACAACTTTTTAGTTTAGGTAGCGATATGAGTCAACTATAGGGTAAGTTGACCCTTAAAACCAACGAGAGTCATAGTGCATTGACGTTCTTGAAGGTGACTGGCGTCAACTGTCTGAAGGCTGATACTGTTCGCAGGATGAAGGATGTTAGCGCGGCGCTTTCTTGGCAGGATGAAGGATGAATTTAGTCGAAAAGACGCCTTCTGCCTGAAGCCACTAGCGTTCCCTCTAAGCTTATAAGGTTTTGGTTTTTTTGGGAGGGTTGTCTTTTTTCATTTGAATTGCTGGGGCATCGGGGTTTTTGAGGTCAATATAGGCAATCTCGCTGGTGGAAAAATGTGCTGGCAAATCTCGCATTCGATCGAGGACGGTGAGCTGATAGGCAAACCGAGAAGTGTAAGCACCAAAATGTACCCATCCTTGCTCGGTTTTCAGAATTAAATTGGCTGGGTTTTGCCAATCAATCTCAAACACCTTGACCGGACTGCGGCTGACGGCTTGGTAAAGTGCCGACCAGTAGGGGCGATATTCATCCCGATAGCCAATGATTTTTAAGGTTGGCAAGGGGATGGTGCGCTCCAGCTCGGTGTAGCTTTCTAAGGGCATCCAGACGCCTTGTTCGTCCAACAATCCCACCAATACAGGCTGGAAGTGCGTTTTGCTGTTTGAGGAGTTTTGGCTGGAAGCAGGAGTGTGGCGCGTGTGCGTGCGGAGGGCGATCGCTACTGGCTGTCGTTCCTTGACTTGTACGGTTAGTCCTGGTGGCAACATTTGCCGGGTGACGGTGGCTTCCTTGATGGCAGGTTGTAATTCCAACTTTTCGGCGATGACTTGCGGCTGGAGCCGCAGCAAATACTGAGGGTAAGATAGGGGCAGCAGCGACCGAATCGCTTGGATTGAAAGCGTTTTATTGCCTTCAATCGCAATTTGATCGGGTTTGCGGATCACCCAGGCGGGTAAAGTCGTCACCCAAACTAAACCGCCTGCTAAACCGGCGACGAATAGCGATCGCCACATCGCTTGAAAAGATTTTATCCGTCGCTGGCGACGTAATTTTTGACGCCGTTGGCTCAATTCGGTTTGTGATACTGATGCGATGCTTGTCATCCTAACTTCTCAATCGGGAGTTTTTGGTGCTTGAGATAGACTGCACTCAACACAGCTTGGTTGTTGGTTCGCCGTAAGTTTAGGCGATGTCCCTATTTCACTTCAACGGAGCGGTTGGGGGATATGGCGCTACGCTCGCCAATCCGCTGACTAGAGAGCCAAAGTCACGATCTGTTGGCTCGGCAATTTCATCTGACAGGGCGCTGACAGAATCTTTTTCGCTCTTCAGCACGGCTGATCAGGAACTGTAGCGGGAAATTCTAACGTCTAAATATTAACGTGACAGCGTCATCATGCACTCTGCTTAGACTACAGAAAAAGAATTTGAGATTGGGGATCGCTGTTCGTCGCTAAAGTCTCGGCTTTTTCCATCGTGCGGCTTGAGAGTCGGCACGATTCGGCGACGATGAGCGCGAACAATACGACCTGGAATCGAAGAGCATCTGAGGCTCAAACTGAGGGCGATCGCGCCGTAGCAACAAAGTAGCCGGTGGTCATCCGATGGTCAGACGACGCAGGACAAGCAAACCTCTCAAATCTCCTCAATACCAGTATGTATCTGAGTGCAAGGGGGTGCGCCCCTCCAGTCCGACTGGGTCGATTTAGCGGAAGCTGTCTAGCAGTACAAAAAACAGTACAGGGATTGATCTGGATACTCAAGAGGTCGGCATGAAATTGGATTTGGAGAGATTTTATAAGGCTTGTAACCCCTCTAAGACACTAATCTTCTCTAGCGCGGAAGATCGTCCCTACTATATCGATTTCTCATCGGTGCGAGGTGGCAAAATCATTGAGGCGGTGGGGCGAACCATTTCTCGGATTTCACCCGACGATCCCACTAGCCAGTTATTTACCGGACACATCGGCTGTGGGAAGTCTACAGAGCTGTTTCGCTTGAAAGCCGAGTTGGAACAGCAGCAATTTCATGTGGTTTATTTCGAGTCCAGTCAAGAATTAGACATGGCGAATATCGATATCAGTGATATTTTGCTAGCGATCGCGCGTCAAGTCAGTGAAAGCCTGGAAGAAATTCAGATTCGACTCAAACCAAGTTACTTTTCCAATCTCTTCAACGAGATCAAAGACATCTTGCAAACTCCGATTGATGTTTCCGCTGAAGCCCAATTATCTGTCGGGATTGGCAAAATTACCGCCAAAACTAAAGATAGCCCCAAGCTGCGGGATCAGTTGCGGCAGTACCTAGAACCCCGCACCGAAGGCTTTTTAAAAGCGATCAATGAAGAAATCTTGAAACGGGCGAACGAAGAACTGAAGCGACGCGGTCAAAAAGGCTTGGTGGTGATTATCGATAACCTGGATCGGGTCGATCCTCGACCCATGCCTTCGGGAGCCACCCTGCCAGAATACCTGTTTATCGACCGGGGCGCACAGTTACGCCGCTTGAGTTGCCATGTAGTTTACACGATCCCCCTGTCCTTAATTTTCTCCAACGATTACGAAGCTTTGAAGAATCGTCTGGGGGGTGGGGTTGCTCCCAAGGTGTTGCCAATGGTGCCGGTGCGGAACCGCGATGGTCGTGATTGCGAGGCAGGAATGATGTTGCTGCGAAAGATGGTGATGGTACGAGCCTTCCCAGAAGCGAACGAACAGCAGCACCTGGAGCTAATGACCAAGGTTTTCGATGCTTCGGAAACGCTGGATCGGTTGTGCCGTGTTAGTGGTGGTCATGTGCGGAATTTACTGGGATTGCTTTACAGCTGTCTTCAGCAAGAAGATCCGCCCTTCTCGCGTGCCTGTTTAGAGAATGTGATCAAAGAATACCGCGATGATTTGGCGCTGGCGATTGACGACCAGGAGTGGGACTTATTGTTTCGGGTGGTGCAGCAGCAAAATGTGAAAGGCGATAAAGAATATCAGACGCTGCTCAGAAGTATGTTTGTCTTTGAATATCGGGATGAGCATGGACGCTGGTTTGGACTGAATCCGGCTTTGATGGAGACTCCAAAATTCAAGTCTTTAGTCGCTCTCCACCCCTTAGAAGCGTGATGCATTAATCTTGGATTAACGAAAGAGGTTAGGGGAGAGGTCAGTTTATCTGGGTACTGAGAAAGCGATCGCCTCCTATCCTTGATTACCTGTAGGGGCTTTTCGATTGCCGTGCCCCTACTCGACATTGTTTTAGATGGAGCGTGCCCTAGATTCGCAGCGCGGTAAACTGTTTAAACTAGCTGGTAACAGCCAGCCCCTGATAGTTAAAGACAGTGTCCTATGAGTACATTCTTATTAGAACTCGGTACAGAAGAATTACCTGCAAGTTTTGTGAATGATGCGATCGCGCAATGGCTCAAGCGCATTCCTGCCAGTCTCGCTGAAAATAGCTTGGCTCACGAGGCGATTGAAGTTTATGGCACACCTAGACGCCTCGCAGTGCTGATTAAAGGGTTGCCCACTCAGCAACCGGATCGAGAAGAAGAAGTCAAAGGACCACCCGCGCAGGCGGCGTTTAAAGATGGACAACCAACGAAAGCGGCAGAGGGGTTTGCGCGGAAGCTGGGTGTGGAACTCAACGCTTTAGAAATTCGCCCCACCGATAAAGGCGATTTTGTCTTTGTCCGGCAAACCATCCCCGGACGCCCAACTGCTGAAATTCTCACCCAGTTGGTTTCCCAGTGGATTTTTGGATTAGAAGGCAAGCGGTTGATGCGCTGGGGCGATGGGGAAATCAAGTTTCCGCGACCGATTGAGTGGTTGGTGGCTTTATTAAATGATGCCGTACTGCCAATTGAGTTAGTCAATGGTTCCGAGACGATTAAGAGCGATCGCATTACCCGCGCTCATCGGGTTTTGCATCCCGAAACTGTGACGATTTCTCAGGCAGATGATTATGTCAATTGTCTGCGTTCTGCTTCGGTGGAAGTAAATCCAGAATCGCGTCAAATCAAAATTCAAGAACAAGTCCAGGCTGCGGCTCAACAAATGGGTGGTTACACCGAAATCTACCCGGATTTGTTGCAAGAAGTCACTCATTTAGTGGAATTTCCTACAGCAGTTGTCGGGAAATTTGATTCCGAATTCTTGAGCCTCCCTACTGAGGTGATTACTACGGTTATGGTAACTCACCAGCGTTATTTTCCAGTTTTTAAAGCTGAACAATCCCAAGAATTACTTCCGTATTTTATCACAATTTCTAATGGCGATCCGGCTAAGTCAGACATCATCGCTGAAGGAAACGCACGGGTAATTCGGGCACGATTAGCGGATGGTCAGTATTTCTACAAAGCTGACTTGTCCCAATCTTTAGAAAACTATTTACCCCAACTGGAAAAAGTAACCTTTCAAGAAGCTTTAGGGTCAGTTCGTGAAAAAGTAGAACGACTGGTTAAAATTGCTGGTCACATTACTGAGCAACTGCAATTAGGAGTGGATGAAAGGAACAACATCGAACGAGCTACTTTACTATGTAAAGCGGATCTCGTGACTCAAATGGTGGGAGAATTCCCCGAATTGCAAGGCATCATGGGACAGAAATATGCCTTGGCAAGTGGCGAATCGGAGGCTGTGGCAACTGCAATTTTTGAGCATTATTTGCCGCGAGGTGCCGGGGATTCTTTACCCCAAACTATAGCGGGGCAAGTTGTCGCTTTGGCGGATAGGTTGGATACTTTGGTAAGTATCTTTGGGTTGGGAATGCTGCCGACAGGTTCTTCCGATCCCTTTGCTTTACGCCGTGCGGCGAATGCAGCGATTAATATCACTTGGGCAGCAGATTTACCGATTAATTTGTATCAATTGTTGCAAAAAATCGTGGCTGATTTTGTTGCCAAATATCCCAAGACAAAAGCGGAGGAATTAGTGCGGCAATTGCAGGAATTCTTCTTGCAACGCATCCGCAATCTCCTACAAGATGAGCGAAATACTGATTATGACTTGGTGAATGCAGTTCTGGGAGAAAACGATCCGGAGTATACAGAACGAGCGTTAAAAGATTTATTGGATGTACGCGATCGCGCTTTATTCCTCCAAACAATTCGCAATAATGGCAAGCTGAATGAAATCTACGAAACTGTCAACCGTTCGACTCGCTTAGCAGCACAAGGCGATTTAGATAAAGCCCAGTTGAACCCAGAGGCGGTGGTGCGTCCAGAACTATTCCAGAAAGCATCAGAACAAGCTTTTTATGATGCTTTAGTGCAGATAGTTCCACAAACTCAAGCATCTCAAGAACAGCGAAATTACCAGCTATTAGTGGATGGTTTGGCGCATATTGCTCCTACTGTTAGCAGTTTCTTTGATGGTGCTGAAAGTGTTTTGGTAATGGATGCCGATCCCAATATCAAGCGCAATCGTTTGAATATATTGGGGTTATTGCGGAATCATGCGCGGGTTTTAGCAGATTTTGGGGCAATTGTGAAGAGTTAGTAAGAAAGAGGTAGGTTGGGTTGAGGAACGAAACCCAACACTAAAATGGGTTTGATGGGTTACTCTTCGAGAAGGCTAAAGCCTTACGGCATGAACGCGCCTACGCTTATGCTCTACCCATCCTACAAATATTAGACCCATCTACTTAGCGCTATAGAGTGCGAAGGAAGAATCAGGAAGGAGGGAAATGAGTTTTTAAATACCGCGATCGCGGTATGATACAGGATTGCTAAACTAGGGACTTTGCACTGCTATTTAGTCTATGCCCATCGCTCATATTATCGGTTTGGGAAAATCGGGAATTGCCGCTGCACGGTTGTTAAAACGGGAAGGTTGGGAGGTGACGATTAGCGATCGCAACTCGTCCGAAAATCTCCGCCAAGATCAACAACAGCTTGCCAATGAGGGAATTACCGTGAAGTTGGGCTATTCCTTGGAACTCAACGGTTCCGATTTGCCCCAGCTGATTGTCGTCAGTCCCGGCGTTCCTTGGGATGCGCCGATATTAGGAGAAGCGAGGAAGCTGGGTATAGAGACAATTGGAGAAATAGAACTGGCTTGGCGACATCTCCAATCTTGTCCTTGGGTAGGCATTACTGGCACTAACGGCAAAACTACTACGACAGCTTTAGTTGCGGCGATTTTTCAAGCGGCTGGTTTCCATGCTCCCGCCTGCGGCAATATCGGCTATGCTGCTGGTGAGCTAGCGTTGGCAAAGCCTCCAGATTGGGTAATTGCCGAACTCAGCAGCTATCAAATCGAGTCTTCTGCTACAGTTGCACCCAAAATAGGGGTTTGGACAACCTTCACACCAGATCACCTCAGCCGTCATAAAACCCTAGAAAACTACTACAACATTAAGGCACAGCTACTGAGTCAGTCTCAGCAGCAAGTGTTGAATGGAGACGATCTGGAACTGCGAAAAACTGCACGCGATCGCTTTCCCAATGCTTACTGGACAAGTGTGAAAGGTAAAGCCGATCTGATTCGTGAAAAAGGTTTCTACATCGAAGACGGTTGGGTTGTAGAGACGCCAAATTTGGCATCTCTACCAGGTGAAAAGATTGTGCAAGCATCGGCGTTGCGGATGGTGGGAGAACACAATCTGCAAAATCTGCTGATGGCGGTAGCGGCGGCGAGACTGGCGGGAATTGAGAAAGAGGCGATCCAAGAAGCGATCGCTAATTTCCCCGGCGTTCCCCATCGCCTGGAACACATCCGCACGCTAGCAGGAATCGACTTCATCAACGACAGCAAAGCCACAAACTACGACGCCGCCCAAGTCGGATTAGCTTCCGTCAACAGTCCCGCGATTTTAATTGCTGGTGGTGAAGCCAAAGCGGGTGATGACACCAGTTGGCTAGAGACGATTCAAGCCAAAGCCACCGCCGTATTACTCATCGGTGACGCCGCATCTGCCTTTGCCAAGCGACTGCAACACGTTGGCTATTCCAGTTACGAAAGTGTGCAAACGATGGAGAAGGCTGTCCCCAGAGCGGCTGAATTAGCTCAAGCTCATCATGCTAAAGTTGTCTTACTTTCTCCTGCCTGTGCCAGTTTTGATCAATACCAAAACTTTGAGCAACGGGGCGACCATTTCCGCCAACTTTGCCTTGAGTTACTGTAGCAATTAAACAAGTTGAGCCGTCAATTCTTTAACATCTAGCTGATAGCAAGGGATTGTATCCGATAGAATTGCACTGACTATCATACTCGTATGAATTTGTAGCTGAGCATAAGGCAGCGCTTCAAACAAAAGGCGTTCTTTTGGAAAAACAACCCGTTCAAAGTACCAATTTGGGATATTCGCAATCCGAGCAATCTGAATTTTTCTGGTGGAATTAATATAACAGCAGAGAATTCTATCAGAACAATTGGAAGGTAAAGAATCAAGTATCTGAGTCATAACTATCTGTTTTTGTAAGGCTGAGGATTAATGAATATTGCTTGGTCTGGGAACTCCTATCAATTTTGTTGATAGCCCGTTGATTGATTAAGTTGTCAGTTAATCGGTTAAAAATTTTCTCATCAGGCATTTTTGCCCCAGCCAAATTTGCGCCATTCAAGTCTACTCCAATTAGAATAGCTCCCAGCAAATTTGCTCCAGTCAAGTTGGCTCGATTTAGTTTCGTCCCCCTTAAATTGGCATTACAGAGATTTGCTTGATTCAAATGTGCCCGACTCAAATCTGCCAAAGTTAGGTTGGCGTCAGTTAAGTTTGCCTCACATAAATTCGCCCCCATTAAATTTGCCGCAATCAGGTTTGCCTCACTCAAATCTGCTGCACGCAGGTTAACTCCTTTTAGGTTTGCCCCGATCAACTTGGCTCGATGAAAATTCCTCTTCCCGGCTGCATATTGCTTGAGAAGTTCATCAACATCCATAATCCTTAACCCACTTATAAGTTGCACCAAAAAAAAGCTCCTCAAAAACCACAACAACATTCACTTTTTAGTTGAAAATCGAAGCAGAATTGGCTCTAAAATTTACAACCTTCGGCTGTTATTTATAATTTGCTGTTGCAGTCATTTCTTCCCAGGAGAGACGTTGAGGGAGAGGTCTGTCGGGTCAAGTCTTGGCTTAAGTGGGTAGGTGATTGTTTTACATCAAGATTAAACTGAGCAACAGTCATTTTGTTGTATTCGTCCTGCATAAATTCATACAGCATCCAAAACCATTTATCTCGATATGGCGTCCCTTGAGGACATTCTGAAGCCATTTTAAAGGAATCTCTCATTGATACTAGAAACCCATATTTATTTACGTCTTCTTCCTGTAGACACTTCCTCCGCCAATAGCTTGTAAGAGTATCTAAAGTAGCTTCGTTAAGCAGATAAATCTCTTTGTTTTGACTCATATTGAATTTTTCAACAGAATTTGTTGTCCTGAATAAACTGCTTTGAATAATCTCCGAAAATTAACTAATTAGATAGATGAAGAAGCAGCATAGCAGATGCTTTTTTAGTTGGAGATTGTTCGCTTAACGTTGGTTACAGTAACTTCTTTCTATCTGTCGTAGTTGTAACCCTGACTTAACTTTTGCAAGAGTTTTTAGATTTGGCATTTCCTGGTAGCAATGACTACAAAACCAGTAAACTTTCCCCAAACCAATATGGCGGACTAAGGAGTGAGAACAGCAAGGACAAAAAGACATATTTATTTCCTATTGAAGCTCTTTTGGGCAAGTTAAAACGAAAAGGTGAAAAAAATGGGAAGAAGTAAAGTTGGATGTTCAAACTCTATTTCTGTAAAATAACACCCAAAAGTGAAGAAGTCGGGAAGAAGTAAAGTTCAATTTAATTAACGTAACAATTCTTAATGACAGAGGATCCTATTGGAGGCGATAACCTACGCCATAAACGGTTTCAATCAAATCAGCGGGAGCGCCTGATGCTTGCAGTTTCCGCCGTAAATGCTTAATGTGAGCCTTGACTGTCTCTTCTTGAGGTGTCTCTTCAGGCTGCCAAAGGCGTTTGAGAATCTCATCTCGCCTCAATATGCAGCGACCCTTTTGCAGGAACAGTTCTAGTAAGCCACACTCTTTGGCGGTCAAATCTAGAGGTTGAGCGGCATAGGTGGCTTCAAAGGTAGCCGGATTGAAGCGCAAGTCTCCCCACTTCAACACCGACTGCAAAGCCGAACCCTCTGAGTACATTAATGTCTTGGTAGAAGCTAATAGCTTTGTCAGTTTTTCTCGCTCTTGTCTGAGTTTGATTAGGCTATCTTGTTGGGTTTTTAGGAGTTTTTCTTGTCTGATTAGAGCTTTTTGTTGAGCTTCCTGGTTTTTTTGCCTTATAAGTCGGTTTTTTTGGCTTGTTTTCTGTGCTTTTTGTTGTCTTACGCTATCTTTTGATTGATTGAGAGAGCTATCGGCATCGTTAATATTGAGAGAATTCATCTGTCTCCGGTGTAAAACGAAGCTACACTAGCTAAGTAGAAATTGGGTTATCTAGAAATTTGTAGACCTCAATCGCCGCGATCGCATAGACCTACTTTTTGACGTTAGACCCAAAAAGTGAAAATCTTGGGTAATTGTGTAATTTACGCGATCGCCGCTAGACTTCTCCATCCGGTTTGCGATCGCCATCGCTTCGCTTAGCGCTGCTTAAACTTGAGAGTACTGTTTCAGGCGATAGCCCAAACCGTAAACCGTTTCAATCAAATCAGTCGGGGCACCGAGGGCTTGCAATTTCTGCCGTAAACGCTTGATATGGGTCTTAATTGTTTCTTCTTGAGGGATTTCTTCAGCCGACCAAAGGCGATCGAGAATAGCACTCCGACTCCACACACGGCAACCATTTCGCACTAACAACTCTAGTAAGCGATACTCTTTTGCAGTCAGCGGCAGAAGATAACCGGCATAGGTGACTTCACAGGTAGCCGTATTACAGCACAAGCTTTCCCATTCAAGTACAGGCGGCACGGTTATAGTGCTTCGGCGCAGTAAAACACGGATGCGAGCTAATAACTCTTGCAGGTCAAAGGGGTAAACGACATAATCATCTGCGCCTGCATCTAGTACCATTACCTTCTTAGCAACGCTATCCTGGGTCGTCACAATTAGGATAGGTGTGCGATCGCCCATGCGCCGCATCTGTTGACAAAAGCTGATATTGTCCAACTTCAGCAAGGACAAATTTAAGATAATCAAGTCGTAGGGAAAAATTTGCGATCGCTCCCATCCTGTTTGACTATCGGGGGCAAAATCAACTACATAATTTTGGTCAACAAGCGCTTGTTTCAGGGTTTTAGCAAGGTATTGCTCGTCTTCCACTAGCAGAATTCTCATTAAGAGCTTCACTTAAAAGTGAAAAACTAGGGAAAAAGCCGGGGATTTCTCTAGAGTATCACTGACGAGTTTGTTAAAGCATCCATCTTTAGCACAAGATGAAAAGAATGTCAATAATCTTGGACAAAATTGCCAGTTATTGCCGAAAATTGTAGCCAGATGATTGTGAGGAGGTGGATGGATCGGATTCCAGGCGATCGCTCTCCAACAGTTGAGTTGTGGCGATCGCAACGATCTGGGCGACTCCTTGAAAGAACGGTCGATCCAGAGTGGTGGGCGTATCGCTGGGCTGATGGTAGTGAGGGGTACGCAGATTCGCCGTATCGGTCAACAGTACTGCACCCACTCCCCGATACCAGAACGGCGCATGATCGCTACGCAACACATCGGGGGTCATGATGCCTTTTAAAGGTACGGGTAGGGTGAGAACGGCAGGTAAGCCGGGTTGAGCGGACTTTTTAAAAGCGTCTAGCAGTGGCAAGTGTTCTGTGTCGCCGACGACCGCCAGAAAGTCGCCTTTATCGGTGGGTGGAGTGATGGGCAAACCAGAGGGAAGTTTCTGGCAGCCGGGGGTGTAGCAAGCATAGCCCACCATATCCATGACGATGACGCCGCGCAGGTTATCTAAATTCGTCTGCTTTGCTGCAAAGGCAAGACTGCCCCGGAGTCCCAATTCCTCTTGGTCAAAGAATGCCAATTGTAACGTCCGGGGAGTGGGGCGGGAACCGAAAAGACGAGCCATTTCCAGAATTACGGCAACGCCGCTGGCATTGTCATCGGCACCAGGAGAACCGAGAACGGTGTCGTAATGGGCTGCGATGAGAACGGTGCCTGCTTTCTTGTCGGTGCCTTGGCGAGTCGCAACGACGTTGACGCCGCCCTCGAAGGGTTGTAATTTGGGCGACCAACCCAATTTTTTGAGAGATTGGGTGAGATATTTGCGGGTGCGATCGCGTTCTGTCTTGGTGTAGCGCTGAAAGTTTAATGCTTTGACGTGCGCCATCAGCCGCTTTCCGTCTACATTCGGGGCGTTGACGGGTTTCTCAGACGCCACTGCCACGTCGAAATGCTGGACTGGAGGTGCTGGAGTGCTTTCTACCCGGCTTTCGATGACTGGCTGCGATCGCTGCTGGAAGAATTCATGGCTGCTGACGACGACGGCGATCGCTACCAGTGCTAACACCGAGACTATCCATTTCCTCATGTTTCTACCTAAAATTACGGTTTGTTTATCGCCGTCCCCCTTCCAGACCTAGAATAACGACTGAGGGAGTTGGGTCGATTCCAGCTTTCGACCGAACCAGCCGCTCTTCGAGGTTTCTAATAAACAAACACAATGTTGGATTTGTTGCTAGTTATGGCTCTGGGATTTTTGGGGAGTTTTGGTCACTGTGTGGGAATGTGTGGCCCTCTCACCGTAGCGTTTTCCCTTTCCCATCAGCAAAATACCGCCCCTAGCTGGCAGCAACAACTATATTTTCACGGGCTATTAAATTTGGGGCGGATCGTCAGTTATACCCTGACGGGTGTTGGACTGGGGGCGCTGGGTTCTCTATTAATTGCCGGAGGGCAGCTGGCGGGGATCGGGAGTGACTTGCGACGCGCGATCGCTATTTTCACCGGACTGATGCTGATCTGGTTTGGCTTGGCGCAGATTAAACCAGATTTCTTGCCTCGGTTCCCGATTTTACATCCCCTCAAGGAAGGCATCTGGCACAATCGTCTGAGCGCCGCAATGGTCAAGTTGTCGCTGAAATCGAGCCAGCCGCCGCCAAGAATGGCATCCGCAAGCGATCGCCCCTCCTTAACACCGGCTTTATTAGGGCTGGTTTGGGGTTTAATTCCCTGCGGATTCTTGTATGCGGCTCAACTCAAGGCAGCGGAAACTGGCAATCTCTGGATGGGGGCAGCAACTATGCTCGCTTTTGGGCTGGGAACGCTGCCGATGATGCTGGGCGTCGGAGTGTCGGCATCTAAATTAAGTGCTGACAAACGCAGCCAGTTGTTTCGGTTGGGCGGTTGGGTAACGCTGACCATTGGCATCCTCACCCTGATGCGAACCGGCGACACAATGGTAGATTACACGGGACACGCGGCGTTACTTTGTTTGATGCTGGCGCTGATTGCCCGCCCGATTAGCCGCTTCTGGTCACAATTGTTACATTACCGCCGCGCCTTGGGAGTGGGAGCTTATGTGTTGTCCCTTGCCCACACCTTACATATGGTAGAGCATACGCTGAACTGGAATTTCAACGCGGTGTTTTTTATGTTGCCGGTGCATCAATGGGGGATGGGCGCGGGAGCGATCGCATTGGCATTAATGACTCCAGCGGCAATCACCAGTTTTGACCGGATACAGAAATCTTTAGGCAAACGCTGGCGACAGCTTCATCTGCTGGGCATTCCAGCGTTTCTCCTGTGTGTGATTCATGCGGTGCTAATCGGTTCCCATTACCTCGGTACTTTAGAGGGGACTTGGGCGAATCAGCTTGCTGTTGTGCTAGTGGGAATGGTGGCGTTGGGTGTATTACTGGTGCGAGTTCGCTGGATTTGGTCACTGTTTTCACTTGAAAAATTATATGTCCCTCCTCCCCAGTCTCGGTAAAAGTCTCAGAAGATCCCCCGTGGATAAGATACCGTTGGCGGATTTTAAAAACCTAATCCCGCAATCCCCTTCCCTCGCCTACGGTGTACACACAAGTCTTTTTGAACTTGCCAGTCCCGTTTTGATCCCCCCAACCCCCGCGCTAACGCGCCGCTATAGCGCGTTAGCGCATGGCTTCGCTAACGCTAGAAAAAAGGGGGGAAATCAAGTCAAAGTCCCCTTTTTTAAGGGGGATTTAGGGGGATCGATCAACGTTTTGCCACTTAACCAAAGATGTGTGTACACGGTAGATCCCCTCGCAGGGAAGGGAGAAAACGTAGAGACGCGATTAATCGCGTCTCTACACAGTCGAGGAGGAGTTAGGGAGGGGTCAAACTCCTTACAAATTGACCAACCGTATCTTAATCAGAAGGGTTGGGGGAATCGCGGGTATTTGTTGCAGACAATCGGTGAAACGGTGTTATTCCTGACACTACTGGTTACACCCGCTGCTGCCCATAAGGTGCAGATTGCCGAAGATGTGGGCGGCACCCTGCACATCGAACCCAATGACAACCCCAAAGCTGGAGAAGCTTCTCTTACCTGGTTTGCACTCACTCGCCAAGGGGGTCAAGTCATCCCCTTGCAGCAGTGTAATTGCCAGTTAACCGTCTACTCTGAACCCCGCACCCCAAACGCCTCACCCGTCTTTTCACCCCCGCTCAAAGGCATTTCAACAGAAAGCTATCAAGGCATTCCGGGTGCCGAGATTGTCTTCCCCAAGCCGGGGACTTATCAGCTACAACTCAGTGGAACACCCGCATCGGGAGCGAATTTCCAGCCGTTTGAGCTGAAATTTCCTGTTACTGTGGCAGCAGGGACGGCGGTACCAAAAGCCAGTCAATCTAGCCAGCCATCTAGTCAGGAGCAAGTTCCTGCCAATAGCTTAGCTTCGGCTAGCGCAAACAGCTTCAAATCCGCTAGCGCGATGATCGCTTTGTTCGTAATTCTCGGACTGGGAATCGCTTGGCTTGTCTGGCGGCGAGGAAAGTGAAGACGCTGGGAGACATTTTGAGGCGATGTGCAATTTTCCCCAATGTAAAATCCCACCCGATGCTTCTTGTCTTAGAAGCATCGGTGGGACGGATGCGATCTATGGCGGTTTTCACTTGAGTGCATACAACTCGGAACCTCACCCCCAACCCCTCTCCGTAAACCGAGAGGGGGGAAGATTGAACTCCTCCCCGTGAACGGGTAGGGGGAGGGGTGGGGTTAAACTTAATAGGTGCCGTCTTCGTACTCTGGCGCTTTGGTTTTTTCAGGAATGTTTAGGCGGGGTGCTTTGTAAGGCTCTGGCTCCTCGGCATCGTCCCAAACATCTTTCTCTTCGTATTCGTCTTCTTCGTACTCCTCGTCGTCGTATGGCTCAGATTCCGCATCAGGTCGATCTTCATAGCGAACGCCCCGCGTTTCGGTTGTCGCCTCGCTCCAGTTATCCTCTTCGTCGTCTTCTTCGTAATAAATGGATTCGGCTTGGCGCTTGCGAATTGGCTCTGGTTCTGGTTCGTCCCACTCGTCCTCATCCCAGCGGTTTTCAACGACAGGGGTAGAAGTGCGAATTGGCGTTACTGTCGGGGTGCGAACGGGGATGCCAGTTCCCAGCTGCTTGTCCGATGCCACCGTCGGCTGGAAGTAAGCTTCCTCATCTTCCCGATCCCAAGGCGCTCTGCCAATGCCCAGACGCTCCAAAACGCCCACCGTTAGCTGAACCAGACGCTCTTCGGAGCCTTCAAATACAATTAATCTATTCGGACCACTGCTGACAATTTCCTCAATCGGCAGCTCATAGGTGCTAATCACCTGGTCGGGAATTTGCGGTAGCCCCAAAGATGCCACGATCAATGAGTAAACTTTGCCACTGTCAGGATCGAACTTGAAACTCCGGACTCTCCCTAGAAGTTCGCCCGTTTCCGTAATCACTTCGCTGTTGATCAGGGTGCTGTAGGCATCAATGTCGATATCTTCAATAACATTGTCATCTTCAACCAAGATCACATCGCCCATCTGACGGATGCTATTGAGGAGCATATACCGGGGCATTCCAGCAATCGAGAGCAGGTTGTCTCGCAAACCGAGCGCTACAACCTTGCGCTGATCGATGTCTACCAATAGCTCCTTGACAACACCCACGCGCTTACCAGTGTCGCGGGTGATGACTTGGGTATTTAAAATGTCGGAGCGTTGACGGATTTGTTCAGATGTCATTGGAGGCCGAATCCCGATCTCGAATCCTATTAGTTACTCATACTAATTCAAATCATACAGACTCTTTTTGAGACTGCAATTTTAGTCCCAAAACTTGGGTGTAAGCTCCTCGCGCCTGAGTGACGCCGATCGTGCGTTCAGATGACTCAATCATAGGGCGTCGGAGACTCACAACAATAAACTGCGCCTGCATCGCTTGTTGTTTAATCATTCTAGCTAATCGCTCTACGTTTGCCCCATCCAAAAACATATCGACTTCATCAAAAGCATAGAATGGCGAGGGACGGTAGTGTTGCAGGGCAAAGATGAAACTCAGGGCGGTGAGGGATTTTTCGCCGCCGGACATGGAAGCAAGCCGCTGTACGGGTTTGCCTTTGGGGTGTGCAACGAGGTTTAAACCTCCGGCGAAAGGATCTTCAGAATCGTCGAGTTGTAAGTAACCATCGCCATCGGAAAGTTCGGCAAATATTGACTGAAAGTTTTGATTGACTGCGTCGAAGGCTTCTTGGAAGGCGCGGCTTCGGAGGGTGGTGAAATTTTCAATTCGCAATAACAATTCGGTGCGTTCTGCTTCTAATGTTGCTACTTTCTGAGTGAGTTCCTCCAATCGTGTGGTGGTACGTTCGTATTCTTCTAACGCCAGCATATTGACGGGTTCCATTGCTTGCAGGCGTTTGGCGATCGCGCGCATTTCTTTTTGCAATTGTTCGAGTTGAGCCGTTAACGAGTCAAAGGCGATCGCTTCTGTCTCAGTAGAACCAGGATTGACAAGCATTGGCACTTCTGGTACCGGATCGGGTAATTCCGCCTGTTGTGCTTCTAGCTGCGGTTGCACGGTGGCTAAGGCTTCCCGGTGCTGTTGTTGGGTTTCTTGGAGTTTTTGCAGTTGCCATTCCAGCTGCTGTTGGGAAAGATGACGCGATCGCAGTTCTTGTTCTGAGCGATCGCGTTGTTGTTTAATTTCCCCTAATCTCTCTTCTTGCTGTTTTAATGCAGCTTGCGTTTGGGCAATTTGAGTGCTGAGTGCTAAGTGCTGAGTGCTGAGTGCTGTTAACTGATTTTGTTGCTCTATCTGTTGTGTGCGATACTCTTGCAAGCGCTGTTGAGATTCTTGGATTTTTTCTTGCGATCGCTGTTGCTGATTTTCCAAATCTTTTAATCTTTGCTCGGCAACACGAAGCGCTTTTTCCCGTTCTTGCAGCTGTTGTTCGCCGGTTTTAATCGTCGCCTGAATTTGTTGCCATTCGCTAGAAGTTTGGGATTGTTCTAATTCTGCTAAAGCTTGCCGCAATTGTTGCAGTTGTGCTTCCTGCGCCGGTAATTCGGCATCGAGAGAGGCTAAGCGAGACTCAGCGGTGTTAAATTCTTGGGTATTTTTAGAAAGAAGCGATCGCGCTTGTTCCGCTTGGGCAATTAAATTCTTAATTTCTTTGTGCAACTGTTCGCATTGCAGTTCTTGTTCCCGCCGTTTCGCCTTCGCCTCCGTCAATTCTTGACTCAGATGCTTTGCTTTTGCGGTCAGAGAATTGATAATCTCACCACAACGCTCTAAAATTCGCTCAATCTCTTGCAAGCGATTTCTTAACGCTGCTGCTTCCGCTGATTCTGCCGCGTCAGCCGTCCCAAAATGCAGCCCGGAACGTTGATTGCTACTGCCACCCGTCATCGCACCGCTGCTTTCCAACAGTTCCCCATCCAGGGTGACGATCCGATGCTGCCCCAAGTGACGACGCGCATCATTGAGCGTTTCAAAGATAACGGTGCTGCCGAAGACGTAGGCGAAGATATCCCGATACCGAGCCTCACAGTCAATCAAATTCACCGCATAGTCAATAAATCCATTGGCATAACTCAGGGCTACGGTTTGGGAAAATCGCGGCGGCTGAATTTTATTCAGGGGTAAGAAGGTGATCCGCCCTGCCCGTTTTTGTTTCAGCAGTTCGATTCCTGCCGCTGCCACGCCATCATCTTCTACCACCAGATTTCCCAGACGCCCACCAGCAGCGGTTTCCAGTGCCAGCTGATAGCGGGGTTCCACGCGCCCTAGCTGGGCAACTAAGCCGCAAACGCCGGGTAATCCAGATTGCAGAATCACTTTGGTGGCGAAGGTGCCTTGCGCTTCTTGCTCGGCTTGGGCTTGAGCTTCGAGTTTATCCAGTTGGCGCTGTTTGTCCCGTTGCTCTTGCAGCAGTCGCTTCTGAGTCTCTTGCTGGATTTGCAGTTCGTGTTCGGCGGCTGCCAGAGATTGCTCTAAGGATGCGATTTCTTGGGCATAATCATTGAGTTGTATTTCAAAATCAGCCAATCGAGACTGTTTTGTGGTATTATCTGGCTCAATTGTTTGTAAAAGCTGGCTTTGCTCCTCAATTTGCCGCCCCAAGTTGGCATAACGTTCTCTCAGTTGCGCTTGCTCTGTCCGTTGCGGTTCAACGGTTTGCAGTAAAGTTTCGATTTGGCGGTTGAAGAGCGTTTGTTGCTGTACCCAAGCTTCCGAGGCGGCTGCGATCGCGCTGGCGGCTTCCCGTCTCTGCTCTAAAACTTGCTGCGCTTCATCCCGTGCGGCGCGTAGAGAGGCGAGCGATCGCGTCTCTACATCGTTCTCCTCACTCAGATGTTGCAGCGTTTGCTGGTGTTGTTGAAAACTTCGCTCCTCTTGTTCTATACTCGCTGTAGTATTCTGAGCCGCTGTTTCTAACTCGCGCTGCTGGCGTTGAGACGCACGCCGTTCCGCTTCCTGAGTCGCAAGCACCGATTGCAAAGCTAGGAGTTCTTCTTCCCCCAAAGCTTTCACACGGGCATTCAGTTGGTCAAGTTCTGCCGTTGTTTGCTGGATTTGAGCGTTGAGGGCAGTCAGTTGGGTGGTTAACTCAACGGAAGTGCGATCGCCTGCTGCGATTTGCTCCTTGAGGCGTTGCTCTTGTTGTTGAAGACTTCGCCATTTCAGCACAGCTTCCCACTGTTCTTTCTGCTGAAGTTCTGCCCGAAGCTTTTGGTATTTTTCAGCTTTGATGCGATCTTGAGATAAGCGATCGCGTTGGGCAACCAGTTCCGCCTCCACAATGCGACAGCTATCTTCCCGTTCCTTAACTGAATCTAGCGTCTCCTTCGCCTGCACAATTTTCCGATCGAACGTCGCCACTCCAGCCAATTCATCAATAATTTCCCGCCGTTCTCGCGGGTTCATAGAAATAATCCCGGTGACATCCCCTTGCAGCACCACGTTGTAGCCTTCTGGATAAATCCGCAGGCGGTTCATTTGTTCGTGAAGTTCCGTGAGGTTGCAGGATGCGCCGTTGATGTAGTAATTCGACGTGTACGTGCCTTGCTGAGTGACTCGCAGCTTCCGCGTCACACTCCATTCTGAGTTATCATTTCTCCCTCCCTTTTTAAGGGGGGGTAGGGGGGGATCGTCATCCCCATTTTTAAGAGGGGGCTGGGGGGGATCGTCAAGATTTCCTCCTTGCCCATTCTGCGTTTCCTCCTCCTCTGAGAAGGCATCCGGTACATCCGACAAATCAAACGTCACCGTAACGCTAGCTTCCACCGTGCCGCGATGGGTTTGGTTGTGATTCACCAAATCTGGCAAGCGTTCCGCCCGCATTCCCTTGGAACTGGCGAGTCCGAGGCAAAACAGCAGCGCATCAAGGATATTCGACTTCCCCGAACCATTGGGGCCAGAAACCACGGTAAACCCCGGCAGCAACGGAATTGAGGTGGTGCCGCCGAAGGATTTGAAGTTACTGAGTTCCACTCGCTTGACATAGACCATAGGCGCTGGTCAATTAGGCTGTTCAGGTAGGTACAAGTGTATCAGTGTAATGATTCTCAACAGGTTAGCACGGGGAATCGGTGGATGAAAGATGATCGAACCGCAGAGGGCGCAGAGAACGCAGAGGAAGGGAGTAGCGGCGAATTTGGTTGTCTGGGTATAGTGCGATTATGCCCAGATCGAGGTGGCGATCGCTTCATTCACGATTTACTGCGCGTTTCATAGCGTGTAGCGAAATATTTCATCCCAATGTCTTGACTTTTAAAGAAATTTAGTTATTTTTTTAAAATAGCCAATTTCTGGATGTATCCTTGCTTGTGTCTATTATTTTTTCACTTTTATCTAACAATGTATACACTAGGAAACCAGCCAGATCAACAACAAACAATGTATTGGTTGCGCTGGCTAAATCAAAAACTACAAGCTGAATCTAAAACTGAGTTTGCACTTGAAGAAATACAGCCTAAATGGTTAGATAAAAACGCTCAGAAGTGGTTCTATCGCATTGGTTTGGGGCTGATGCTTGGACTGACAATTGGGATGATTTATCTGTTAATCGGTCTAGTAATAGGTGGTCTGATGTTTGGGCTGATGGTTGGTCTAATGCTTGGACTAGCGTTGGGACTAATGTCTGGACTCCTAATAGGCGCAACTGCTGTGATAAGTTTGGCACTTCTAAGTGGGCTGGGTAATGAAATAAAACCTGTGGAAGCGATTACCAAATGGTCTTGGGAAAAAGCTAAAAAGCGGATAGGCTTAGCTTTGTGGACAGGGCTTGGTACTGGAGTGAGTATAGTAGTTCATTCTGGAGAATTTGTTAGCGGGCTAGTTGTAGGGTTGATTATGCTATTGATTAGCATATTAATCATTGGATTTAGTGGTTCTGAAAATAAGTCTAGAACTATTCCAAATCAGCTGATTTGGGAATCAGCAAGAAATACCGTAATTTTTACTTTCATTGGTGCGTTATTCGGTGGAATCGGGACAGTATTGCTTCAGCTAATAACCCAACATTCAGTAGAACCAATCTCAGTAATGATGGCTGCGTCTATCTTTGGAATAGGATTGGGAATGTTTTGGGGTGGAATGACTTGCATTCAACATTTTGTACTGCGTCTAGTTCTATGGCAAAGTGGCGCGATTCCCTGGAATTATGCCCGTTTTCTTAATTATTGTACTGAGCAAGGATTTTTAGAAAGAAAAGGCGATCGCTACCGTTTCACTAATGACTTGCTGCAATCTGATTTTGCCAAAATGTAACTCTATCATTCTGAGCAGAGTCCTGAGCGATAGTGAAGGAACGGCGCGAAGAATGACATCCATTGAAATATGCCGCAGATCGATAGTTTCTGTAAGGAGTGAGAGGATGCGATCGCTTCATTCACGACTTGCTAAGAGAACACTTTACCAAAATGTAAGAGCATTTCATAAATAGATAAACAGGTAAGCTATGCAACTAGAAGATTATTTCGACTTTCAGCGTCCCGATGATATTCGGTTGAAAGGTACACGGGTAGGAATTGAAACTATTCTCTATGATTTCATCCATCGGTGTCGGACTCCAGAGGAAATTGCCCAAAGTTATCCATCAGTCACACTAGAGCAGGTCTATGCGACTATTCTTTATTACTTGCATAATAAAGAAGCAGTCAGCGCTTACATAGCTGATTCGCTAGAACATGGTCATAAAATGCGAGAAGAACAGCAACGCAATCCTTCACCCGTTGTTGTCAAACTCATGAAACTAAAAGCTGAACGAGGGGCAATGAAGAAAGTAAATGAGTCTGAAATATCTGCTGGATGAAAATGTTGATAAAGTCTATCAGCGTCAATTTATCAGGCAAAATCCCAGCTTAATTATGTGGGTGGTTGGCGATCCTGGCGCTCCCCCTAGAGGCACGCTAGACCCGGAAATATTGTGCTGGTGCGAGGAGCATAACTTTGTATTGGTGACAAATAACCGCAAATCTATGCCTGTACATTTGGCTGACCACATTGCACAAGATCGTCACGTACCTGGGATTTTGATATTGAATGATAAGCTCAGTATTAGTCAGACTATTGATGAGTTAATTCTGATTGCTGAGGGGTCTTTTAATGATGAGTATCAAGACCAAATTATTCACCTACCACTTCCTGAATATCGCTAATGTCTATTGATGGTTGATACTATGACTGAGCGATCGCATCTTTGTCCCTCCACAATTTAACGCGATCGCTTTACCAGTAACCCATATATAATAATAGTTATAATTTTTATTAAAAACTCCCAATAAATCGATGACTGCTAATCTAGACGCCAAAAATCTAACCTTGAGAGATGTTCATCGTCTTTTAAAAATTGAAGAGCATTTGAATGGCTCAATTACATCATTACTAGCGCTGGAACCTTTAACAGAATTTGAACACCAGGAGGTTCTAAAAATCCGCAATTTATTCCGCGATTACTACACAGAAGGGAAAATTTCCGAGGGGCAAGTTAAATTTTTATTTGTGGCTCGGTTGATGTGGTTGGCTGGATTTTATCAGCCTAGTATTAAGATAACCTTAGAAGAGGGTATTGCTGATATTTCCATCGAAGATGAAGAAACCATCATCAAAGGACGGATGGATATCTTGGCAGTCAATAAAACTCAAGCAAGAACAACAGATACACTTTTCTGGATTTTGGTGATTGAAGCTAAAAACAGTAGTGTTAACGCATTGGAGGGTTTACCTCAATTGCTCGCTTATGCCTATAAAAGTCTAGAACATCAACAATCGGTTTGGGGACTGACAACGAATGGAATGGATTATCGTTTTGCGTATCTCCAGCAAGGTACTCCCCCAACTTATCAACTATTGCCAGCACTGAACTTGATTGACTCTGAACCTTCAATCGAGTTGCTGCAAGTTCTGAAAGCAATCTGCAAGTTACAAAACATTGCTTCGCCAGTTCCAGCAGTATCTTGAACTATGGTAGACGCGATCGCTCCCAGCTATGATGCTTGTATAGAATAACCAGCAACAAGTAACAGCGTGAAATTAGATGACACCGACGCTCTTAAATAACCGCTATCGCATCATTCGGGCGTTGGGAACGGGTGGGTTTGGCGAAACCTTTTTGGCGGAAGACACCCATATGCCTTCCCGTCGTATTTGTGTCATCAAGCAACTGAAACCTGTCACCAACAACCCCCAAGTTTATCAACTCGTAAGCGAGCGATTTCAGCGAGAAGCTGCCATTTTAGAGCAACTGGGTGAAGGGAACGAACAAATTCCTCGGTTGTACGCCTATTTTGAGGAACAGGAGCAATTTTACTTAGTTCAGGAGTGGATTGAAGGTTTCACCCTGAATCAAAAATTGCAACAGCAGGGACTTCTCAGCGAAAATTTAGTCAAGGAAATGCTAGCGAGTATCTTGCCAGTTTTGGATTATATCCACGCCAAAGGGATTATCCACCGAGATATCAAACCGAGCAATATTATTCTGCGACAACAGGATGACAAACCTGTTTTAATCGATTTTGGTATCGCCAAGGAAATCATTGATAGGGTGGTGGATGCCCAAGGCGACATCAGTCAATCGATTGCTGTCGGGACGCTGGGTTATATGCCCCCAGAACAAGCGGCGGGTAAACCTGTCTACGCAAGCGATATTTACAGTCTGGGGTTGACAGCGATTTATCTGCTAACAGGCAAACGTCCTCAAGACTTCCATATCAACCCTCAGACGGGCGAGATGATGTGGGATGCAGATGCCCTAGGATTTAGCCCCAATTTAGTAGAGGTTTTGGATAAGGCTGTGCGATGTCATTCGAGCGATCGCTATCCAGATGCCAAAGCCATGCTATCAGCTTTGCAACCTCACAACCAAGCCTTGCCACACGCCCAAAAGCTTCCAATATCTGATATAGATACGATTAACTTCGCACAGACACCAACCTTACCCCTTCCATCTGTTAGCCAAGAGAAATCAGAACCTAGAATCCCCCACAGTCGTCAGGAGTATCGCCATCGCCAGATATTGATCAATAAGGTCAAAAATTACTGGATAAAAGGCGTTCTTGAAACTTCATTACATGGCAAAGCCCTGATAGAACTCGGCTTAGAAAAACGCTTGGATGCCATCGATCGACCTTGGGGGATTGTGTGGGAAACTGCCGAGCAACCCAGACAAACTTTATCTAAAAATACCAGAGTTATCAACCTTTTCAATCAAATGGGAGAAGGGCGAACTTTATTAATTTTAGGCGATCCGGGTGCGGGAAAAACTACAACGCTTCTAGAACTCGCACGCGATCTCATTAATCTTGCCGAAAAAGATGTCAATCAGCCAATTTCAGTAGTATTTAATCTTTCTGCCTGGACAAATGCCAAAGAAAAAATTGCTGACTGGCTGATTCGAGAACTCAATACTAAATATCAAGTTTCTAAAGAAATTGGCAACAATTGGATTAGAGAGCAACAACTGCTGCTGTTACTAGATGGTTTAGATGAAGTCAGTGCCGAACGGCGGGAGCATTGTGTTGAGGCAATTAATCAATTTAGCCAAGAATACGGGCAAACTGAAATTGTTGTTTGTAGCCGCATCAAAGATTATGAATTGTTATCAAACCGCCTCCGATTTCAAGGTGCAGTCTTCATTCAACCCCTCACTCTAGAACAAATTTATCAATATCTAAAAAGTACAGGAACGGAACTAGCAGCGCTCAACACCACACTGCACGCAGATACGACACTGCAAGACTTAGCCAAATCTCCGCTAATACTCAGTATTATGACCCTCGCTTACCAAGGAATGTCAATTACTGACTTACCAGGTCTGAATTTAGAAGAACGCCGCCAACATTTATTTGATAAATATATTCAAAGAATGTTTGAGCGCAGAAGTGCGAATAGTCAGTATTCAAAAGAACAAGCAATGCACTGGCTAAGTTGGCTGGCACAAAGGCTAGTTCAAAAGTCACAAACGGTATTCTTAATTGAGCGAATTCAGCCTAGTTGGTTGCCCACAAACGGGCAAAAAAGAATGTATGCGATTACCATTGGTTTGCTTGTTGGACTGAGTGCGGCATTGGGGGCTGGCATAATTTCTGGGCACGCTGCGGGATTGCAAATTGGACTAATTGTTGGACTTATTGGTGGACTCTGTGGTTTTCTGGGTGCAGGGTTGATTTTTGGAGTGATTAGTAATCAAGTTAACCCAGTTGAAACGTTGAAGTGGTCTAGTGCAAAAGCAAAAGATAACCTGAAATCTGGGCTATTTGTTGGGCTGATTGCTGGGCTGATTTTGGGGTTAAGTAGTGGGCTAGTTTCTGGATTAGTGGTTAATCTCCATGCAGGGTTAACTGATAGTTTGATTTCCGGGCTACGGGGTGGTCTGGGTGCGTGGCTAATTTTTATATTGATGCGTGGGTTGATGGGGTCAGGAATCGAAACCAGTACAGTTCCGAATCAAGGGATTTGGCAGTCAGCCAGAAATGCAACGTTCTTTGCAATTGTAGGGATCTTGGGGTTAGGAATCATTGCTGGAGTGATAGGTATTCCCCTATTTTGGGCGCTAATTATTGGGTTATTTTTTGGAATGTTTGCAGCGGGTGAAGCTTGCGTGAAACACTTCGCTTTACGGGTCATTCTTTACTCCAATGGTTACATACCTTGGAACTACGCCCGTTTTCTAGACTGGGCGACTGAGCGCATTTTGTTACAAAAAGTTGGCGGCGGTTATATTTTTGTTCACCGATTGTTGTTAGAGCATTTTGCTCAGAAATAATTGTTTTTTGCAGTTGTAAATTTAGTTGGATAAACATTCATTTTTAATTACTTATAGTTTAAGTTCGTCAATAGCGATCGCTTTGTCTTTGTCCTTCACCTTTACAGTATTTATCAATCCCAACCAGAACGATTTCTTAGAGATTTCAATTTTTTGAATCAGTTTGTTTTGTAAGTTTATTCAACTCTTGACACTTAGTTTGAGCCTCTTTATACGCTTCTGAATAGTTTTTACCGCCCATTATTAAATTGCCGTAATATTCATGCGGTAAAGCATCATAAACAGGTAGTGCATCATCGTCTGGATAATCTTCCTTCGCTTCTTCTACTGCTGCAATAAGTTTTTTTACGGTTAAATGTTGTGCCGGAAAGTAGTAAAGTTCTTGAGAATTTTTATTGAGATGTGGCAGTGTTGGATCGATAATACAAGTATCAAGCTCAATCCAACCATGCTCAATCGGTTTACATGGCTTTTCATCCCGAACTAAAAAGCCTTGGACATACATACATCCTTCAGTTAACAATGCCGCTTTGTAAGCATTATTAAAGGAGTCTTTAGCTTTGCTTTTAATGCGTTCGGAAATTTCCTTGGAGAGAGTTTCATCTAATGGCTTGCTCATACAAAATCTTTAAAGAGGGTTGATATTTTGAGGTAATGAAATGGGGCGATCGCTACCAGGTAGCCATGAAAGCAGACAACAGTAACATCTCTAACATCGGACGCGATCGCTAACTGTTTCAATCGTGTAAAGACAGGGATACTGCGAAAGCCGAAAATTTGGATGCAGCCGGATTCCCTACTTAAAACTGCCGCAAAAAGCGCAAATCGCTGCTGTACATCCGGCGCACATCATCAATTTGATGCAGCACCATCGCAAAGCGCTCAGCACCAAAGCCAGCGGCAAAGCCAGTATAAACTTCTGGGTCGTAACCTACTTTCTTGAGAACATTGGGATCGACCATTCCGCAGCCCATCACTTCTAGCCAACGCCCTTGCCACTGCACATCCACTTCCGCAGAAGGCTCAGTGAAGGGGAAATAACTCGTCCGGAAGCGAATTGGCAACTCTGCGCCAAACATCTCCTCTAAAAACACTTTAATGGTGCCCTTGAGGTCGGTGAAGGTCAGTCCTTCATCCACTGCCAAAATTTCGATCTGATGGAAGACTGCCGAATGGGTAGCATCGACAGTATCCCGACGGTAACAGCGTCCGGGTGCGACAATCCGAATCGGCGGCTCATTTTCTTCCATGTAACGAATCTGCACCGAAGAAGTATGAGTTCGCAGCAGATTACCATCCGGCAGGTAGAAAGTATCCTGCATATCGCGGGCGGGGTGGTCGGCGGGAGTGTTCAGCGCCTCAAAGTTGTAGTAGTCTGTCTCCATTTCCGGGCCGTTGGCGACGGTGTAGCCGAGTCCGACGAAGATATCCACAACCCGGTCGATCGTGCTGCTGAGGGGGTGCTTGCGACCGAGGGAACGGTAAACTCCCGGCATGGTGACATCCAGGGTTTCTGATTCCAACTTTGCCTGGATTTGTGCTTCCTGTAAGTTTGTCCGCTTGCGATCCAAGTCTTGTTGTAGCGCTTCTTTGACAACATTTGCTAAAGCACCAATGCGGGGGCGATCGCTTGCGTCTAACTTGCCCAAACCCCCTAACACCTTCGAGAGCTGCCCTTTCTTGCCCAGGTAGCCGACTCTGAGTTCCTCTAGGCGTTCCAGGGTATCGGCGGCAGCGATCGCTTGGGTTGCTTCCTGTTTGAGCGCGGCTAATTGAGCCTCAAGCTCGTTGAGCATCGTGGTCATTTTAGAGAGGGTCATTTCTAGTGGCAGTAAGCTTGAGTTTAGCGCGATTTGGACTCATCCATCTGCCACAAGCTGCTACAGGCTGCGATGCAAATTCATCCACAATAGAGTGAACTCCTTGATGCACCCCTTGATTGAATTGATGAAATTGCTAATCAGCAACGACGATGGCATCTTCGCTCTGGGCATTCGCACCCTCGCCAATGCTCTCGCAGAAGCCGGTCACGATGTCACCGTAGTTTGTCCCGACCGGGAACGGTCAGCCACTGGTCACGGTCTCACCCTCCACGACCCCATTCGCGCCGAAGTCGTCGAGTCGATTTTTCATCCCACAGTCAAAGCTTGGTCTTGTTCGGGAACCCCCTCCGACTGCGTGAAACTGGCGCTGGGTGCTTTGCTCGACGCCCCTCCGGATTTTGTCCTTTCTGGCATTAACCACGGCTCCAATCTCGGCACCGACATTCTCTACTCCGGCACAGTTTCAGCGGCGATGGAAGGCGTGATTGAAGGAATTCCCAGCATTGCTTTTAGCCTGACCAATTACACCTTAAGGGAATTTCAACCTGCTGCCCGGTTTGCCACAATTCTGCTTTCTCAGTTATCGAAGCAGCCGCTACCAGAAGTAATGTTGCTCAACGTCAATGTGCCTCCCGTGAAGTGGGAAGAAATTGCCGGTGTTGCGCTCACTCGTCAAGGAATTCGTCGCTATTTTGATATCTTTAAAAAGCGAGTAGACCCCCGTGGCAAAACTTATTATTGGTTAGCGGGTGAGGTTGTGGAGGAGGTGGAACAACCAGAAAATCCCCTGTTACCGAGTCACATAGAAACGGATGTTCAGGCGATTCGGAAAAATTACATCACCGTGACACCTTTGCAATACAACCTTACCTATGCCGCTGGGATAAATAGCTTGCAGGAGTGGGGGTTGAATTTCAATTTATAAACTTTGTCTTTCTCCACCTTCTTGATAAATCAACCTTTTCGTTTTAACCTCCTTGCACGATTAGTAGGCGGATGCGATTAAATTGAAGATGTTCGTAGATGTTCGTAGGTTGGGTTGACGTAGGAAACCCAACATCTGCATGGGTTAGCGATAGCGTAACCCATTCTACAAATAATTAATCCCACCTACTTTAGCCGAGAAAGCAATTTCTCGGCTATATTTAAACTCTTGTTTCCGCTACAAAAGAATGTGGCTAAGGACAGGGTTTATCAGATGAGAGAGGAGATTAAAAAATTCTCAGTTTTTAACCAAGAGCTAATTATGGCTGCACTACATTTTTTCGCTTTAACATCGAAACGGAACGGCTACCGGCAGCAGATAAAACAGATAATCCGATATTTAGTTCACAGAGGACTTTTGCCATTATATTGAGTTACTGTATTTTTGCCTAGTTTATCCAACTATGGGTAGATGTTTTTACGGAAAGTTAATATAGACAGGACTTACGCAAAGCTTATGCATATAACGTTTTTTCGGGTTCAATCCCCCTGTGGTTGCCCCAGAAGTGGTGATGTTGCGTAAGTCCTGTTGATTTCAAATTGTTGCTTATCCGAGAAGTATTCATAGGTGTAGGTAATTACAATAGACAGCTTTACCAGAACTTCAAAAAGAAGATACGTGATTGTCCCCTCACAAAGAGTGCTAACGGACAATCACATAGGTTTTCCCTTTCGGGGAAGTTATTTTTGCGCCTTTACTCCTGTGCAACTGCATAATGAACCAGTTGGCTCATGCGCTGACGCAAAGTTTCTAAGCCAAGGCGCTGACTCGCTGAAATAAACACCGCTTGTGGAAATTCTTCCTGTGCCAGAACCAACGTATCGCCATCAACTTGGTCGATTTTATTAAACAAAACCAGCGCTGGGCCAGGTGTTATGGACATTTCCGACAAGATAGTCATTACAGAACGAATCTGACTTTGCCACGCCGGATGGGATAAATCCACCACATGAAGCAGCGCGTCAGCTTCCGTCACTTCCTCTAAAGTGGCGCGAAAGGCATCCACCAAAGAAGGCGGCAACTCGTGAATAAATCCTACCGTATCTGTCAGCACAATCTGCTGGGGTTCATCCGTCACGGCGTTAGGAATCGTTAAGCGTCGCGTGGTGGGGTCGAGCGTTGCAAATAGCTGGTCAGCAGTGTAAACTTCGGCATTCGTCAGCACATTCAATAGGGTAGACTTCCCAGCATTGGTATAGCCAACTAAAGCGAGTGAAGGAACTTCCTGATGTTGCCGCGAAAGCCGCAGCCGCGAACGGTGTGCTTGCAGCTGGTTCACTTCTTCTTGCAGTCGGGCAATACGGCGCTGAATCGCACGGCGTTCGGTTTCCAATTTTGTTTCACCAGGCCCTCTAGTGCCGATACCGCCGCCTAGTCGGGACATCGCTTGACCTCGACCTGTCAGGCGGGGCAGCATATATTCCAGCTGCGCCAGTTCTACCTGCAACTTACCAGCACCGGATTGGGCGCGTTGGGCAAAGATATCCAAAATCACCTCAGTGCGGTCTACCACCCGGATGCCAGTTTGCACTTCCAAGTTGCGAACCTGAGCGGGTGAGAGGTCGCGGTCAAATACAATCAGGTTCACTCCCAGAGTTTGAGCCGTCAGGGCAATTTCCTGTACTTTTCCTTCACCCACGACTGTCTGAGGATGGGGACGGGGGCGCTTCTGCTGCATCGTCTCCAATACTTGTCCCCCAGCAGTATCCACCAACCGCGCTAATTCTTGCAATCCGTCTTGGAATTGCTGGGGTGTCTTGTCACCCGTTATCAACCCGACCAGCAGCACTCGGTCGTGGTCGATGTCTACTTGCTGGGCAACAAATTCCCGTTGGAACTCGGCTTCTAGCCCATCGACCAGTTCCAGAAAATCCTGGTTCGCCAGCACATCTAGGCTCATCGGCGGCGACAGACTCCAGGTAGCTTCGGGGTGAGGAACTAGGTGAGCGAGATAAGTTTCTTTAATATAACCTGTGGCTCCCCCACCGCGACGCTCAAACCCAGTTCCAGTCAGCGATATCACGACAAGTGCATCCAGGCGTTGCATTGCCATTGCAGTTAAGGCGGCTTCATTGGGGGCTTCTGGCTTCAACTGGGTGGCTATGCAGCGAATGCCGCTAAGTCGTTCTGCACCGTAGCGAGGCAATTCTAGAGGGGGAATCTGCGTTTGCCTGGGGGTTCCCACTCCTACCCGAATCACCTGTCCCCGGCGATTGATGTAGGCACACATTGGCTGGTTAATTTCTGTGCTGATTGCTGCCAGCCTCTGGGCAAATTCTGGCGTTGTGAGACAATCGCCGGGTAGCCGCTGATGATACAGTCGCTGTAGCTGCTTTAGCTGGCTGGACTTAAGACCTTGAAGATTGCCGTAGATAGTCTCGATAGGGGTTTTATGCCAGTAAGCTGGCTCCTGAATTCGATAACTCTATTTTACTGACTTCATTCGTGATGCGGAGAAGGGGAGAGAGGGAGTTAGCAATGGGTGCTTCCAAACTTTTGTAAAAATATCATTCGCCGCCTGGAACTCTACTTTAAGCCTTCTCGTTCACGCAGCTACTGTGTGGTAGACCTCTCCCCAAACCCCTCTCCGCTTCGGAGAGGGGCTTTGAAGATGGTTCGCCTTCCCTGCAAGGGAAGAAGCTGTTCTTGCTCTTGTCGGGAAGCGCTCCCTTGCAAAATAACAGGACTTACGCAACATCACCACATCTCTTGGGCAACCACGGAGGGATTGCCCCTACAACACGCTATATGTATAAGCTTTGCGTAAGTCCTGAATAAGTCACTTGTGTGTACACAGTAGGTTCACGCAGAGGGAGTAATTTTGCTTCTCGGTTGGCGGAGGAACCTGTAAGGGGTTTTCATGTAGATTTGCACAAATGGGATATTCCTGAGGGAGTTACCTATTACCCATTACCCATTTCTGAATTAATTTTCGCCATAAGGGTGTTTTCTGGTTTCCCAAGGCTTTGTCATAGCTCGCGTAGGCTTGTTTGTAGCGCCCCAGACGATGCAGCGCTGCACCTCGGAATGTCCAAGCTTCTTTATCTTCTGGTGCAATTTCTAGCGCCTTATCGCAGCTAGAAAGGGCTTCTTCATAGCGGTTTAAGTGAATTAGCACAACGCCTCGAAATACCCAAGCAGCGGAGTCTGATGGTGCAATTTCTACAGTTCGCTCGAAGCAGACGAGTGCTTCTTGATAGCGACCTAAGTTCGCTAGCGCTTCGCCTCTGTTGTACCAGATTTTGCGATCGCTTTCCTCAACTCCCAACGATGGATCGATACTCGCTAACGCTTGCTCGTAGTGCCCTAATCTACGCATAGGTATTTATACACCAGTAACCCTGGCTTCAAAAGGGGTGTGTCTATTGTACAAAAATGCGGGAGGCGGTCATCGGTGGGAATGCGATCGCTACATCACTCAGTTAATAGCTTGCACAACTTCTCGGCGATTTGAGCTTGTGTGTCTGATGACAATATACCTAGTTCACGCTCGATCAGCGATTTCCGAACAGTCATCAGGTGATCCAACCTAATAGTAGATGGTTTATGCAATCCGCTAGCAGCAAAGTCTGGATGACTGGTATTTAAAACGTAATCAGTTTCTAGCAAATCACTTGGAATCAGACTGGTTATGAAAGCTAGAACAACGTGGCTATGTTTTCCCACAGGGTTAGTTAGACAGACAGCGGGACGCACTTTGGTAGCCGATAAATCGTCAAATGGGAAAGGCACCAGCACAACTTTACCCTTAGTCATTGAATGGCTTCCCATCGGCTAATGTATAAATGTCTTCTTCGGCGTCTTTTAGGAAATCAAACGCTGGATTACTTGCTGCTGCTCTAAGCCATTCACGCTCGTTTATATCTCCTTCTTCCCAATCGCTTCCCTCCTGAATTAAAGCCTGAAACCGCCCATCTTCTCGAATACTGTCAAAATCAGAGTCTGTTTTTGCATCCTCTCTGTATTCATCAGGACTCAGATTGATAGCTTGTTGCAAATTTTCGATAGCCTGCTCAACATTACCCTGCAATGCATAACAACAAGCTTTGTTGTAAAAAGCGTCGGCATATTCAGGTTTGATTTTCAGAGCTTTGTCAAAGCTAGCAATCGCTTCATCTAAACGTTCTAATTTACTTAGGGTAATGCCCAAGTTGTTCCAAACTGAGTAGAAGTCAGGTTTAATTTTTAGGGCTTTCTCGTAGCTAGCGCTCGCTTCATCTAAGCGTCCTAATTCAGCTAACGCAACACCCCGATTGTTCCAGGCTTGGTGGAGGTCAGGTTTAATGTCTAGGGTTTTGTCCCAACTAGCGATCGCTTCTTTAAAACATCCCAACTCATATAACGCATCACCCCGGTTGTACCAAGCTTCGTAGAAGCTTGGTTTATTCACAGCTTCGTTGTAGCTAGCCATCGCTTCTTCAAAGCGTCCCAAGTTAAATAGCGCATTGCCTCGGTTGTACCAGGCTTCGTAGAAGTCCGTTCTAATTTCTAGGGGTTTGTCGTATTCAGCAATTGCTTCTTCAAAACGTCCTTGCTTAAACAGCGCATTCCCCTGATTATACTGGGCTTCGTCTTTGTCGGGTTTAATGTCTAGAAGGTTTTCTAGCCTAGTAAACACTTCTAGAGGGCGTTCTAAGAGGTCTGTTCTCATTTGGGTATGTCTTCCATTCAAGCTTTTTCAGATTCGTCAGGTTGGGGTTAATCTAATAGCTTCTATTTCACGCTATCTTCTAATAACGTAGCACTCCGCCACCGATTAACAGCTTTCTGCAATCTATCCGATAACCAGTCATCGTACTGAGGATAAACTGGCAAACGCGGCACTAATTCCCAACCCGCAGGTTCTAAAATTTCTTTTAATTGATGATACTGAGGATGAGGATAATCGGGATTTACTTCATCTTTTGGGCCAATTCCGCCTAAATCTCTGGCACCTGCTTCTACACAAGTGAGTAACCAACTCGAATCTGTAACTAAATTAGGGGGAATCTGGATTGTAATATCTGGGGGGAGAATTTGACGGGCTTTGGCGATGACTTCTGGTAATTGATGGGGGTTAAAAGGTGGGGCGTCGAAGGTTTGGTGAGTGCCGGGACTGTGGGGTTGGAGGATAACTTCTTGAATGTGATGATAGCGTTGGTGGAGAAGCGCGATCGCTTCCAGGGTTTTCCACCAATCTGCCGAACTTTCTCCAATTCCTAAGAGCAATCCGGTTGTAAAGGGAATCCGCAATTCTCCTGACCACTCTAACTGTTGCAGGCGTAATTCTGGGACTTTACTCGGAGCGTGTTTGTGAACGGTTTGCAATAGCTGCGGTGTTAGCTGTTCTAACATTAGCCCCATCGAAACATTAACATATTTCAGCTTTTGCATTTCCTCAAAACTCAATGGCCCTGCATTGGTGTGGGGGAGAAATCCCATTGACAGCGCTAGTTCGCAAAGGTCATAAATGCGCTGGAACCATGCCTGACGGCGTGAGGAATGGGGATGTACTTCGCCGCTGAGGATGAGGATTTCACAGACGTTTTGAGAGGCAAGCGATCGCAAGATTCTCTGGGCATCTGATAGGGTGAGCCAAGGACTTTTACCGGGATCGGTGCGGAAGTTACAGTAACTACAGCGATTAAAACACTCGTAGGTGGGTACAACTGTGTAAGCGGGGCTGTAGGTGACAATGCGGGAAGGTGACATAAGTTTAGATTTTTAACGCAAAGGTAAGCGCTGTCGCGGCACCAAGGAGAAACGGGATAAATCGGCGTTCTTTGCGTGGAGAAACATCACTACAATTCATGTGTTGGTACTGCTACTCCCAGCCATGACTCTGACTCAAGTTTGGGGCGTTATCCTCATTTTTATTGTCTGTCCTCTCTTGGGCGGATTGCCTCTAATTGCTTGGATTGTTCGCGCCTTCACTGGGAGGCGACTGGCAAGACTCGGCACGGGCAATGTGTCTGTCTCTGCTGCTTTTTACCACGGGGGACGCTTTGCGGGTATTCTGGCGGTGCTTTCGGAAGCTTCTAAGGGTGTTGCTGCCGTTTTATTGGCGCGTAGTTTCTTTCCTACGGAACCCGAATGGGAGTTAATCGCGCTGATTGCACTGGTGATGGGGCGTTATTGGATGGGGCGGGGCGCTGGCACAACTAATGTTGTGTGGGGTATTGTCGTTCACGCTCCGCTGGTGGCAGTTTTAGTATTTGTAATTGGGGGAGTTAGTTTTACACTGGTGCGGGAGAGGAAGCAGGGACGCATTTTGGTTTTAATTTTGTTGCCAGTGTTCATGGCGCTATTGCCCAATCACTCAACAGCGCAAGTTGTCGCCGCGATCGCTCTCAGTGGTATCATCGCCTGGATTTATCAGAAAATCCCCGATGATTTAGACCTTCCATCCGAACAAGCGCAAACTGGGAATAAAGCTGTGTTTCGTTTTTTCCGAGGTGATAAAGCGATTGTTTCTCTAGATCAGCCGCTAGAAGCCAGCAAGGTGGGGCAAAAAGCCGCAACGTTATCTCAGCTGAAACGCTGGGGTTATCCGGTGCCGATGGGCTGGGTGCTGACGCCTGGAGACGATCCTGGGGTGATGATTGAGTTTCTGGAAGCTTCCGAAAAACAACCCCTAGCGGTACGTTCTTCTGCTGTGGGGGAAGACTCGGAACAGTCTTCGGCGGCGGGACAATACGAGACGATTTTGAATGTTACGAGTGCAGAAGCGTTGGAGGAGGCGATTACTCGCGTTCTTGCTTCTTACGATAACCCGGCGGCAAAGGCTTATCGGCGCGATCGCGAAGCGTATGCCCAAAGGGCTACTCGCAATTTACCGGAAGCTTCGATGTCGGTGTTGATTCAAACACAAGTCCGGGGTGTCTTTTCGGGTGTTGCTTTTAGCCGAGATCCAATTGCCCAGCAAGGCAATGCGGTAGTGATTGAGGCATTGCCGGGAGACGCTACGCGGATTGTATCCGGGCAAGTGACGCCGGAGCAATATCGGGTGTTTGTGGACGATCTCCAGGCGCAGGATGTCGCGTCTTTACCCGTGGAAGGCAGCGGCGATGTCCCCCCGGCATTGATTCAGCAAGTCGCTTACTTAGCGCGGCAGTTGGAAAGTCAGTATCACGGCATTCCCCAAGATGTTGAATGGAGTTACGATGGGCAAACCCTGTGGTTGTTGCAATCGCGGACAATTACCACACTGCAACCCATCTGGACGCGCAAGATTGCCGCTGAGGTGATTCCGGGGTTAATTCGTCCGCTGACTTGGTCGATTAATCGTCCTCTGACTTGCGGTGTCTGGGGTGAGATTTTTACGCTGGTTTTGGGCAAAGAAGCAGAAGCGTTAGATTTTAATGAAACGGCGACGCTGCACGCCTCTCGCGCCTACTTTAATGCAACCTTGTTGGGACAAATTTTCCGTCGGATGGGTTTACCGCCGGAAAGTTTGGAGTTTTTAACCAGAGGTGCTAAGTTCTCAAAACCCCCTCTGGTTTCTACGCTGCGAAATGTGCCGGGGTTACTGCGATTATTGGGGCGCGAGTTGAGTTTAGAAAGGGATTTTGCGCGGGATGATAGGCGTTTATTTACCCCTATCTTGGAACGGCAATCGGCTTATTTAGAAGCGGGACTGGATGCTTCAACTCAAGAATCAGACGCGATATATTGTGTCTCTATTCAAGAATCAGACGCGATTTATCGCGTCTCTACAAGTCAACCGGCGGCGCTGCTGGAACAGGTGGATGCGCTGCTAGAAGTGCTGAAACGGGCGACATATTACAGTATTCTCGCTCCATTGAGTTTTGCGTTGCGACAGGCGTTATTAAAGGTCAAGGATTCACAATTAGATAACAGCCAAACTCCGGAAGTTGCTTCGGTGCGATCGCTCGAAGATATCGCACTGGATGCTCGTAATTTACTCCCTCATTCACCATTATCCCCTGAAAATTCATCCTCTTTGTTTACCATGTTGGCTGAAATGCCAGATGGGCAAGGTATTCTAGAACAGTTCGATCGATGGCTTGACCGTTATGGATACTTGAGCGATGTGGCAACAGATATCGCGGTTCCTACTTGGAAGGAAAATCCTCATGCGGTTCGGCAATTGCTGACACAGTTTTTCGGGGAAATTGAACACTCCAAGCGCAGAGAAGACAAAGAAAATCAGGGATGGAAGGTTAAGTTGGTGCAGCGACGGCTCAATTTGAAGGGCAAGGTTACAGATATCTATAGTCGCTTATTGGCGGAAGTGCGTTGGAATTTTGTAGCGTTAGAAAAAATCTGGTTGCAGTCAGGTTTGCTATCTCAGTCAGGAGATATTTTCTTCTTAGAATTCAATGAAATTAGGCAAATCATTCAACAATCTGACCAACAATTAATTGACCGAGTACCGCAGTTGGTGAAACAAAGGCGATCGCAACTGGAACAAGATAGTCAGATGGCGAGTGTGTCGCCTTTAGTCTACGGCAATGCGCCGCCCTCTACTGATTTCAACACCGCCAATCGGCAAGTAAGTCAAAAGCTATTGCAAGGCATTGGTGCCAGTCCAGGACAAGTAGAAGGGAAAGTAAAAGTTCTTCGCAGTTTACAAGCGATTCCAGATATTGACCGCAATACTATTTTAGTCGTTCCTTACACTGATTCTGGTTGGGCAGCACTGCTGTCTCGCGTGGGTGGGTTAATTGCAGAAGTGGGAGGGCGTCTTTCTCACGGTGCAATTGTTGCCCGCGAGTATGGCATTCCAGCAGTCATGGATATCCACAACGCCACCCAGTTATTGCAAGATGGTCAGCAGGTGCGAATTGATGGTCAAAAGGGAACGGTCGAAATTTTGTAGGTTATCAAAACAATCGCCATGAAAATTGATTGTTGACAAATTCAGTATGATTAACTTCGGACTCAACTTTGCCAGCCTTCTTGGGATTGTACTGGCACTGTTTGTCATATTATTTATACCTTTAGGATTATTGTTTCCCAGACCGTTTCGAGTTAAAAATCTAATTCAAGATATAGTTGGGGGCTTTTTATTTACTGTGCGGTTTGATTGGTGTTTGTTCAGGGATGGCGACTCGATCTAATTTTACAGTTTGGTCAAATTCTACTAATCGTTGCCAGTATGTACTGAGTTATCCAAGATATACTGTATCCCTCTTTAACTGCTAGAAGAAAGACTCATCTTTTATGAACAATCGCGCCAAATTTACTCTAGCCATCGTCCTGGGTTTTTCGTTTTCTGGCATCCAAGCACTTTGCTTTGACCAACACCGCATAGCGATCGCTCAAACGATCGCTCAAGCAAATGCAACCACAAACTGTCCTTCTTTTGCAGGAAAATGGTTAGTTCGAGTTAAAAACTCCAATCGCACTATTCTTCAACGGATAACTAGAGAATCCCCAACTATACAAGTTCGCTCTTGTTACTGGAGAGACACGAATACTAGAGTCGATGGCATCCAAGTTGGCCCATTTCCGACTCCGCAATCAGCAGGTGTATTCTACCAAAAGCTCACTGCTTCTAAGGTTCGTTCGACAAATGTAACTATTGTCAATCCTCCTAGACAAGTTACAGAAGTTAGACCCAGGAATCGGTAATGGGTAATTGTTAATAGATGTGTAGGCTCCCTTTGAGGTCACGTTCCCCAGCATTGGTGCGATTTGTTGGGGAATCAGGACTTACGCAAAATCACCACATCTGAAAGACGCAACCACAGGAAGATTACCCCTATAAAACGCTATATGTATAAGCTTTGCGTAAGTCCTGAACCGATCGGGCAGGAAATGGATGATGCCTAAAAATGTTAAGTTTCTTTACAATACTAAAGTGTGCTTGTTTCTCCTCACGCGAGGAATCCGTTAATTGAGAACGACCTATGTCCTCTTCTAAGACTCAGTCCCCCGAATCGCTTCAAGTCTCTACCCCGCCTCAGTCTTCGCCGTCCTGGCAAATAGAACTGCTGTACGACGGTGAATGTCCCTTGTGCGTGCGAGAAGTCAATTTTTTGAAGCGACGGGATGCCGGTCGAGGTTTGGTAGCGTTTGTGGACATCGCAGGCGACTATTCTCCGGAAGCGCATGGCGGTGTTGACTTTGAAACGGCGATGGGACGAATCCATGCTGTGCTTCCTGATGGCACCGTCGTCAAGAATGTAGAAGTCTTCCGCCGCGTCTATGAAATCTTGGGGATAGGGTGGATCTATGCGGCTACCAAATTGCCGATTATCGGTTCTATCGTTGATATGCTGTATGAAATTTGGGCTGATTGGCGGCTGGCTCTGACTGGACGACCTAATTTAGCAACGATTGTTAGCAAGCGCCAGAAGCGCATCGAGTGCGAGACGCAGGGGCGCTGTCGGCTCAACGATCATAATCAACCTTAGTCGAATGGCACTGAAATAAGCCAAAATTCCGTAGGCTGGGTTGAGGAACGAAACCCAGCAACCCCTCCCTATAGGACGTTGGGTTTCACTATCGTTCAACCATTCCCTACAGATGAAGTCAGTGCCATTCAACCTTAGTCAATAGAATAACCCAACTAAAGGAAGTCAACTGCACAAATGGGGTCAAGCTAACCTAAAAATAGACTACTTTCGCTAGTACGGAAGAAAATGCAAGACTCAGCATATATTATCTTTATTGTCTTTGCTTGTATCTGGATACTAATGGGAGCCGCTGCTGTGATTGCACTCCTCAAATCCGATAATCAAGAGCTTCGGTTTGGCAAATGGGGACTGATAGTAACCCTCCCGATCCTTATCCCGTTCATCCTGGCTCTGCTCTATCAGGTAGCAAGACCATTTATTCTGAAATACCTTTTTTGAAAATTTGGGCTAAACCATAATATCAATTTTTTGTTAACCGTTAATCCCTATCTAATTGCTTGTCAATCGCATCCAGTTATCACAGCAGCTAGATTCAGGCGTAGGAAGCGTTGCTGGAGAGAGGGGAAGCAGCAATTAGTGAGTGAGTGAGTGAGTAGTTGAAATCGAAACTTAAAGCGGTGCTTCCTGAGCCTTTGTGACGAAATTCAAACGCTTCACACCAGAATTTGACAATTTAACTTAGATTAATAAGGGAAATACTTTGCTTCAGAGATGGAACGACAGAAGCTAACCCGATCGGGAGAACTCCATAAGAGCCTGAATGTGGACATTGATGGTTCGTCACTTCCATTTGACCTTGCCAAAGTGTAAAGAATAGATGACGCGACAACCTCACGACCAATTTGCCAAGCAATATCTAGCCGAACTCCTCTCCCCATTAGGCACCGTTGAAGTCAGCCGCGAAGTCACAGACGAAGTTCGTCAAATTGACCTCTACTTTGCCCCAGCGCCAACACTCCCAGCCGAACCGCCAAGTCTGGGATTACTCAGCAAACTGGTATCAAGTCCCTGCTTAATCGAACCCTTTCGCAATCAACCCAGCAAAACAGAGATTCGCACCTGTATGCTAAAGCTGTTTTCTCTGCAAAGCGACTTACAGCGACAAGCAAGGCGGGAAAATCGCGGACTTCCCGAAACCGAACTGCCTCGCTTGTGGATTCTGGCAACCTCCGCCTCAGCCACCCTACTCGATAGTTTCGGCGCTAAACTAGAACCAAACAACTGGACTCAAGGCGTTTACTTTCTAGCTGATGCGCTAAAAACAGCAGTGGTAGCCATTAACCAACTACCCGCCACACCAGAAACACTCTGGTTGAGGATTCTGGGAAAAGGCGCAACCCAGCAGCAAGCAATTAACGAACTCATTTCACTTCCCAGAGAACACCCGTTCCGCAGCAACACGTTAGAACTGATTTCTACCTCGCGCATCAACCTGGAGAGGAAGGAAAATTTAGATGAAGACGAGAGGGAGTTAATTATGAACCTATCACCAGCTTATCTGCAATGGCGGGAAGAGACTTTGCAGCAAGGACGACAACAAGGTTTGCAGCAAGGCAATGTACAGGGACAGCGCCTGGTTCTGGAAAACCTGTTGAGAGTCCGATTTGGCAGTCTGGATGAAGAGCTAATGGAAGTTATTCAAGCTTTGCTAAAGTTACCTCCAGAGGAGTTTACTCGGTTGAGCCTGCAATTGTCCCGCGAAGAACTTTTAGCTCGATTTGGCAGGAGCGAGAATTGAGCTTAGATGTCATTTATAAAGAAATTCAGATCCCCCCAACCCTCCTTAAAAAGGGGGGGCTTTCAATGAGTTCTATTCCCGCCTTTCCAAGGAGGGATCGCACCAAGATTAAGCCGTTTCGTTCTTAATCTCAACTTTATAAATCAGCTACTAGATGCCAACCCAAGTCACCCTCACCATCACCCAAGGCAATCTCAAAGGTCAAGAATTTACCTTCGACTCCCGCACCACCTGCCTCATCGGACGTGCTGACGAATGCCATCCCCAACTACCCGATGACGACGCTCATCGTATCATCTCCCGCTATCACTGCCTCCTCGACATCAACCCCCCAAATATCCGCGTGCGCGACTTCGGCAGTAAAAACGGTACTTACCTACGTCAACAGCAAAAAAATTGGACAGCGCCAACCCCACCAAACCCCCTCACAAGGTGCAAAGATGCAGTACCCAGAATACGACTTACAAGAAGGCGATGTCATCGAGTTAGGTAACACCATTTTCCGAGTCAGCATCCACGTTGAACCGGAAGAATCGCAGACTATAGACGTTTTCAAAGCCAAGCTGCAAAAGCCCAACATCGTACAGAAAAAGCCCAACTTTTGGGAAATTATCAAAGCCCTACTTCAAAAAGCCGCAGGCGGCGACCAAAACCTAACGGCAATTCGGGGTTACAAGTTGGTGAGAAAGCTAGGTGAGGGAGGATTTGGTGAAGTTTACCTTGCCCTCAATCAGCAAAATGGGGAGTGGGTAGCGCTGAAAGTGATGCTGCCCAAAATTGCTGCTAATCAACGCGCCATTGATAAATTCCTGCGGGAGATGGAAAACACCAAAGCCTTGAACCATCCCCATGTCGTCAAACTGCTGGATTATGGTTACTCGGATGGCACCTTCTTCTTCACCCTAGAGTATTGCGAAGGCGGCAGCGTGGCAGATTTAATGGAGCAAGGGGGTGGGCGCTTGTCGATTAAAGAAGCAGTGCCAATTATCCTGCAAACCTTAGATGGTTTGGAATACGCCCACAACGCCGAAATTCCCTATGTTAGACGCGCTGACGGCACGATTGGCAAGGGGCGAGGTTTGGTACACCGCGACATCAAACCGAGTAACATCTTCCTCACCAACTTCGGTAACTCCTACAGTGCCAAAGTCGGCGACTACGGGTTAGCCAAAGCCTTTGACTTAGCAGGTTTAAGCGGTCATACGATGAGTGGCAGCGAAGTAGCAGGCACGTTGCCCTTCATGCCGCGACAGCAGGTGATTGACTTTAAATATGCCAAGCCAGAAGTAGATGTTTGGGCTACAGCCGCAACTTTCTACACGATGTTAACGGGTACTTGCCCCCGCGATTTTGTCGGCAAAGACCCGTTGCTGGCTGTGTTGCAAACCGATGCCGTACCCATTCGCCAACGCGATGCCTCAATTCCGAAACGATTGGCGGAAGTTGTTGATTTGGCACTGGTGGATAAGCCGGAAATTTACTTTAAAACGGCTGTTGAGTTCAAACGGGCGTTGGAAAGCGTGGTGTAAGTCACATCTTGCACCAGTCGCATTACCCGCCTGGGGTTTAAACCCCAGGCTAACAGAATCAAGTCTTCTGAAGAAGACTGAGTAAGAATTTCAGTCCATTTCAATGGAATGCAAGCTATGAGCCAAGGAAATTGAGTTCAAGGACGTTCGGCGAGCGCTAAGTCGAGCCGCGGATGGGCAAACTTGAGAATGGTGCAATATCTGAGGTGTAAGTCACCTTGTTACCGCGACTGGATGCTACAGAAACTTGCGGCTGATGCTGAAATTGCTGTAGAACGGATTGATGAGTTACTGGAAGGCGATCGCATCTTCCAAGTTTGACTCCACGCGAAAAGAGCGATCGCATTTATCAACCAGCTTCGACATATTCACATAGAGTAGTTGGTTCGGGAATGGGTAAACCCTCTTCTCGCAAACCATCCAAATGAAAAGCGATCGCTTCTTTTATCTGCTGTTCCATCTCTTTAAGAGTTGCACCTGTCGCCACACATCCAGGTAAATCTGGAACATAAGCTGAATAATTACTCTCTAGCTTTTCAATCACAATCCCATAACGCATTACTCTTCTTCTCCTACTTCCTTGTCTTCCTTGAGTTGAGCTTGCGTCATTATGCTGTTTAACGTGCCAGGTGCTAGATCGTCAGACGGTTTCCCTGCAATTGTGACTAAACCGGACTTGGTTGGATGCTTGAACTGACGATGACTGCCTCTAGTTCTTGCCAGATACCAACCATCTTCTTCTATTAGCTTAATCACTTCCCTAACTTTCATGCTGACCCTCTAGCAGAACATCCCAATCTTTCGGAATCTTCCCTAAAGGCGAATCTTTAAACTCCTCAGATTTAACCAGAGTCTCACGCATACCCTAACCCACTCAAAAACTCACTCAACTGCTTCGCCGTCGCATCCCGTTGAGCCTCAATATCCTGCAAAGTCACGCGATACTTATCCCATCAATTCTCAACCGCAGACCATTTATTAATTGCCTTCAATCAACAACTGCCCTAGCCGCTTTAGTATTCCCAAAACTGTATACAAATCATTACCTCGCCTTAAGGTAAATTCATCCGATAACGCATAATACGGCACCTCTTGCTTAACCAATTTCAGAAAAATAAAATTACTTCCATTCGTTACCAAGCCAAACAGTGGCTTTTCAGGGTTAGGGTTTGCCAACATATAAGCCAAAGCTTGCGGAATTCCTGGCTCTAGTGAAAACTTGGCGCGTTTAGATTCAATTACAATTACCCAAAATTGATCTTGTATCACCAAAACATCAATTTTTCCACGGATAACAACTCCCTCATCCTCGTCAATAATCTCTACCGATTCCTCACTTTGGCTGTAAAAGGGTGGCAGATAAAACCCCTCTAAATCCAATAGGGGTGATAGCACCACCATTTTCACTATTTCCTCCAGCAGCGGACGTTTGGCTAAATTAAAATAACTAGCCTTTACCCGCTCCAATTTTTGCTTGTCAGAGTCAGTTATTTCAGGTAAGTCTCCTTTCCACTCCTGAAATAACTGCTCATCTGTAGCCAATCGAAGTTTAAATTTATTCTCTTTCGTCATATAGCGTGACTTTTTCAGCTTGAATTATCTGTACCATTACTACATTAAGCCGCTAATTTTTTTGATTATTATCGAATTTTGTTTTATTGTAATATCAGTTATGGGTTGAGCGAACTCATCTGACGCACTAATCCCCCTAAACCCAATCCCAAAATTGTGGTTCCTGCCAAAATTAGAACTGTGTGAAACTGACTGAAAGATAAGAGTAATTGATTTCTCGCTCCAACCAAGCTCCAAGCACCAGCCCAAGCCACACCAACCACAATTACCCAAGCTATAGTTAACGTTATCCCCCCACCCATAACTAAACCTAAAGCTAGACCTACGCCGCAAGTTAAAATCCAAACCCAACCAAAACTTTCAGCCCGACTCATAACGCCAACCTTAGTCCAAGCCAAACCCCAAGTTAAAGTCAGAGCTAAAACGATAAGACTAGCTCTCGACAAAGCTAGAGCCTTACCCTTAGATAGAGCCTCATTCATCCCAAAAGCGTCAGCCCAAAGTGGAGTCCAGGCAAATAAGAAGCCAACTATTACATAGCACAATAAACCAAAGACCAATCTTCCCCAAACAATAGCGTTACTGCTCATAGCTAGTGCAATCCCAACAATGCGATCGCTCACATTAATTCCGTTCCACTAAAATCTTAGTTGGGTTAAACCCATGCGCCTCTAACAAAGGGCGCTTTCCTTCCACCTTAGCTTTAGGAATTCCCCCAACAAATGCGCCCTCACATCCTGGGGTTCCGGTGGTGGCGCATTATCGGCGCTTCGGCGGATATTGCAGTTGTAATCATTCTCTGCCCATTCCTGCTTACTCACCACTACCGAATCACCAGGAAACGACTCAATGTTAATAGTGACAAATTATTTGTTAATGTACAGTTGTCGATTGCCACTTTATTTGGCACTGCAAAAAATAATGGACACAACTGGACTCGAACCAGTGACCCCTACGATGTCAACGTAGTGCTCTAACCAACTGAGCTATGCGTCCGACGATTTATCAGTATAGCATAGCTTTTTAGAAAAGTGCAAATAATTCTCGCTAACTGATGGAACTGAGAACTGGGCAACTAAGATACGGAAACTCCATCGCTGTTGTCATCCGGGTCTGATAAAATAGCGAGGTTGTTCAGACAGAAATCGTCATTGAGCCAATCCATTGACATTCCTAAGCTTGATGCCTTAGCGCAAGAACTGGCGACTATCCAGCAAACGGGTTCCAAACGGATTGCCCTGCTGGGGTCGCGTCACGTTCCTATCACCCATCAAAATCTAATTGAGATGATGAGCTATGCCTTGGTTTTAACCGGGAATCGACTCATCACCTCTGGTGCCACCGGAACCAATTTAGCCGCCATCCGAGGGGCGATGCGAGCCGATTCTAGCCTGCTGACTGTGATTTTGCCCCAAAGCTTAGAGCGTCAGCCACGGGAATCGCGGGAGCAGCTGGAACAGGTGATGCATTTGGTAGAAAGTCCCGAAAACGACAATTTATCGCTGGCTGAAGCCAGCGCTCTATGCAATCAGGAGATAGTTTCTCGGTGTCAGCAGCTAATCTGTTTTGCGTTTCACGACAGCCACACCCTGCTCAAAACTTGTCAGGATGCGGAAGAACAACGCAAAGTGGTGACTCTGTTCTACTTTGATTAATAAAGACGCGATGCGCTAAGAGCGCTACCGTTTCGCTACCGTTGGCGTCTCTACAATAAAACTATGATCCCAGTATCTGCTATTCTGCTCGACTGCATTGCCGCAGCCGCTGTTCTGATTTATCTCCCCTTTTTGGTGGTAGGTTATGCCCGTGGGACTGTGGGGTATGATACGGCGGCTCCCCGTGCCATGTTTGATAAGCTGCCTCCCTACGGACAACGAGCCGCTTGGGCGCACCAAAACTCGTTTGAAGCATTTATGATATTTGCGGCGGCAGCTTTGATGGCTTATGTGACAGGTGTAGATTCGCCCTTGGCGGCGGGGGCAGCGATCGCCTTCGTTGCTGCCCGGTTATTATACTCCGTTTTTTATATTATCAATGTCCCAATCGCGCGATCGCTAATGTTCGGCATCGGTACCCTGAGCAGTGGCACCTTATTTTTCCTCAGCCTCCTTTCTGCCAATAGCAATTAGCGATTCTTCTAATATCAATTAGCCAACCACTCACGATTCTTTATGGCTTCTACATACTCTTTTGATATTGTCAGCGATTTTGACCGGCAAGAATTGGTCAATGCCGTAGACCAAACCGAGCGGGAAATAAAAAGCCGCTTCGACCTCAAAGACACTAAAACCACCCTCGAATTAGGCGATGAGGTCATTACAATTAGCACCGATAGCGAATTTACCTTAGATGCTGTTCATACCATCCTGCAAATTAAATCCGCTAAGCGCAACCTTAGCTTGAAAATCTTTGATTATGGCAAAGCTGAATCAGCTGGCGGTAATCGCATTCGTCAGGAAATCAAACTGCGTAAAGGCATTAGCCAGGAAATCGCTAAACAAATCACCAAAATAATTCGGGACGAAATTAAAAAAGTGCAAGCCTCAATTCAAGGTGATGCCGTGCGAGTTTCTGCTAAATCTAAAGATGACTTGCAACTGGTAATTCAACGCTTGAAGCAGGAAGATTTTCCAGTTGCTTTGCAATTTAATAACTATCGTTAGACGGTTTTTAAACGCAAATAACGCAGAGGTAAGCGCTGTCGCGCCGCTTCGCTAACGCAAAGGTACACAAAGTTTTGATCGTTCTCTGCGTTTGTGGAGCGGTTAAAAAGTTAAGGTGAACAGTGCCTTTCAGTTAACATCATTCTGAAAACAAAAAGCCTAATTGCTTTGCTAGAAATATCTCAGCAGGAGAATACAGATGAAGTTATTCCTTGCTGTCCTCGGCGCGGTCATCATTGGTTACGTGCTGGGATATAGCAATCCTAAATGATTTGCAAACCCCTGTAGAGACGCGATTAATCGCGTCTCTACGCTAAGGCGAATACTCGCGCACAACTTAAATAGGATTGCTATATTCTGTAAAAATTATCCGTCAAAGTAATGAAGCTTTAGTAGAGCGCTTGGGTCGATACCATCGAAAGCTGAAACCAGGTATCCACTTTATCTTGCCTAGAATCATCACGATTGTCTGCTTAAGTCGTGATGATTTTAGGCGTCCTCAGTATTCGTGTCCTCTGGCGACAGTTACCCGTTCCTCATTCTGGCAAAAGTGGTGGAGTTTATCGCCAGCTTAAGCTGCCTGCTGCGTCTCTCGCACAAACTGTAAAGCATCAAAATTTTTAGAGAACGCGCTTTTCTCTTTAGTTGCATCAAAAAAGTGAATGGGAATTATTTGGAAATCGTAAGATTTGTTTCCAAAAGTCTAAAAAAGGTTACTTTAAATTAAGAAGATTTAAAAATTCGGGTTGGCGAAATCCTGTAATTTTATTTAGTTTTTATAATTTTAAGGATAATAGGCTTATAACTTAATTATAAGCACTAACTAAATGTCATTGGATATTTAACTCATATCTTGCACCATTTTTAAGTCGGTGGTTGCAACCGCGTCCAAACATACAAAACCCGGATGATGCGCGGGTTTAAAACTCTTGATTTGACCTTAGTTCGCGCAGGGAAACTTGGTTTGCATAGCCGCGAATCCTATTCGCACTGGTGGTGCAAGATGTGAGTTTAAGCAACAAAATTTTAACAAGAAAGCTGAAGTTATTGGAGCGGAAACGAACTTTGGTAAGGTTGATTTTCAGTAAAAATACTGAGGCTTTTTGAGCAGGAATGAACTCAGATAGAATCGAGTTGACAATAAACACTTGTGAGGGTTGTGATGTCGAGAATATTAGTAGTCGATGATGTCCCGACTGAACTAGAGATGATTTGCCGAATTTTACAAGAGGCGGGGATGGAAGTGGAGAGAGCGAGTGATGGAGAGGAAGCGATCGCTCGCATCCAGGAGAAACCACCCGACCTGGTGATATTGGATGTGGTTATGCCACGAATGAACGGATTTGAAGTGGTGCGGGAGTTGCGCGAGAACGAAGAAACCAAACACTTACCTGTCGTGTTTTGTACTCAAAAAAATACAGAGATTGACAAAACTTGGGGAATCGAGCTGGGAGCCGATGCTTATGTAAGCAAGCCACTTGAGCCGAAACAGTTTATTAACCTGGTGCGACGCCTCCTCTAAGAATCAAAAATTAAAAATGTAAAATTAAAAATTATAATTACAATTATTCATCAATTTTTAATTTTTAATTTTTAATTAATTATGACTCGCCAATTCGTTCTCTTTGGTCAAGACAAGAGCCTGTTTGCAGTCGAACTAACGGCAGTCAGAGAAGTGCTGGTTTTGGGCGATCAATCTATTACTGCCGTTCCGAATACGCTTCCCTTTTTATTGGGTTTAACCAATCTGCGAGGGGAAATTCTGGCAGTGGCAGATTTTGGTCGGTTCATGGGTGCCGAACCTGTGGAAAGTCACCAAACTCGGAGTCGCATTTTAGTCGTAGAAGCGCCCGATCCGCGCGATATCAATCTCCCGTCGATGCGGATGGGATTAGCAGTTTCTCATGTCGAAGGCGTGCTATCTCTCGATCCCGATCAAATTGTCTCAGCAGCAGAGGTGAGTGAGGAACTGGCTCCTTTTCTGCGAGGCTTATATGACTGTCAGGGGCGTTTACTCATGATTGTGGATGTAGAAGCGATCGCGCATTCAGATCGCTGGTAAATCAATATTGCCGGAGCCATAAGATGGAAAGTTCATATCAGCAGATAGAGGTGCCTCAGTCTAGCGACCTCACCCCATCACTCCAAACTCTTTCTAAAAAAGCCAGTATTGCAGTCATTGCAATCGGCTGTGCGGTCATCCTAGGTTGGATGTTTAACATTCCCGTCCTCAAAAGCCTCTTGCCGGGGCTGGTAACGATGAAAGCGAACGCCGCCGCGTGTTTTATCCTCAGCGGTACATCGTTGTGGTTGTGGCACCGTTATCCCGCTGACGAGTCGAAGCGCCGCTGGGGACAATGGTTTGCCGGGATCGTCCTGGTCATCGGGTTGCTGACGCTGATGCAGTATGTTTTGGGGTGGGACTTCGGCATTGACCAACTTCTGTTCAAGGCGTCGGACACCTTTGGCACCTCATCCCCAGGTCGGATGGCTCCCAATACCGCCTTAAATTTTCTGATGCTGGGTGTGGCTCTACTGCTGTTTCTCGGCCCCTATATCAACTACCAAGCCGCCCAAATTCTTAGCTTAGCGGCATTATCAGTCGCCTTGCTGGGGGTGCTGGGCTACATTTATGGTGTGAAATCTCTTTACGGGATTAGCTCATATACCCAAATGGCCTTGCACGCAGCAGTGGGATTTGCGCTTCTTAGCACCGGCATTCTGTTTGCTCGTCCAGATCGAGGGGTGATGGCAGTTGTCACCAGCCAGAATGCGGGGGGTATGATGGCTCGGCGGATGTCACCGGCTGTACTTGGGATTCCGCCACTTTTAGGTTGGTTAATCTTAGCCGGGTACCGGGCGAAGTCTTTGGAAACCGAGATCGCCATCTCGGTTTTGGGTATCTTGAATATTATTGTTTTTGCCGTTCTGATTTGGTGGAATTCTCGAAACCTGAATGCCATTGATATTAAACGCCAGCGGGCAGAAGCGGAACTTCGCACCCTCAATCAAGAACTCGAACAACGCATCGATGAGCGCACGGCAGAATTAACGGATGCGAATGAAGAACGCGATCGCTTCTTTACCCTCTCCCTTGACCTGCTGTGTATCATCGGATTTGATGGCACCTTCAAGCGCCTCAACCCTTCTTGGGAAAAGACCCTCGGCTTCAAAATAGAGGAACTTTTGGCTCAACCGTTTATCGATTTTGTCCATCCAGATGACCGAGAAGTGACCTTAGCCGAAGCCGAAAAACTGGCTGCTGGTTCAGAGCTGCTATATTTTGAAAATCGCTACAGGTGTAAAGATGGCTCCTACCGATGGTTAGCGTGGACTGCGAACGCTGCCAGTGAAAATCAATTGATGTACTGCATTGCCCGTGACATCACTGAGAGCAAGCAGGCACAAGCAGCGCTCAGGGAAAGTCAAGAACGCCTAGAGGCAGTTCTGGACAACTACACGGCAGTCATCTATCTCAAAGACATGGAAGGTCGTTATATTCTGGTCAACCGCCAGTATGAACTCCTCTTCCACAGAACCAAAGAGCAGGTCATCGGCAAGACCGACTACGATTATTTCTCGAAAGAGATGGCTGACACCTTCCGTGCCAATGACCGCAAGGTACTCGAAACCGGAACTTCCTTAGAACTCGAAGAGGTTGTGCCTCAAGACGACGGACTCCACACCTACCTGTCAGTGAAGTTTCCCTTGAAGAATTCTACAGGAGCTGCTTATGCCCTGTGCGGCATCTCCACCGACATTAGCGAAAGCCTGCGGCACGCTACGCTACGCAAGCAGACAGAAGAAGCATTGCAGCAACAGGTGCAAATGCTGGATTTAGCTAATGACACCATTCTGCTTCGGGATCTCGACGATAAAATTGCCTATTGGAATCAAGGCGCAGAAAGACTGTACGGCTGGAAGAAGGAAGAAACTGTAGGACAATACATCCACACATTTTTGCAAACCGTCTTTCCCCAACCCTTAGAGGAAATCAAAGCCGCGTGTCTGCACGATGGACGTTGGGAAGGAGAACTCATCCACACCAAGCGCGATGGCACACAGATCGTTGTCGCCAGTCGCTGGACATTGCAACGGGAGGAATCCGGTCAGCCTAAAGCGATCCTAGAAATCAACAATGACATTACTGAGCGCAAAGCTGCTGAGGAAGCCATCCGTCAGAGTGAGGAAAGGTATCGCTCATTGATCGTCGCCACCTCGCAGATAGTCTGGACGACAGACGTCCAAGGACAAGTTGTTGATATGCCAACTTGGAGAGCTTTTACAGGTCAAAGCGAGCAACAGGTGAAAGGTTGGGGATGGTTGGACGCCGTGCATCCAGAAGATCGCGATCGCACTGCCCATATCTGGTCTAAAGCCATTGAAACCAAAAGTCTCTACCAGACTGAGTATCGCATCCGAGCCGCTGATGGCAGCTATGGTTACTTCTGGGTTCGCGGTATTCCCGTCTTGGTAGAAGATGGTAGCATCCGCGAGTGGGTTGGCGTCTGTACCGACATCAGCGATCGCAAACAAGCGGAAGCAGAATTACAGCGAACCGCAGCAGATTTGGCGCGTTCCTCTGCGGAACTACGGCAGCAAACCACTATCTTGCAATTGGTACTCAACAGCATGGGCGAGGGAGTCATCGTCGCCGATGAAACCGGAAAGTTTTTACTGTTCAACCCCGCTGCGGAGAAAATGTTCGGCTTGGGTTCAACAGATATCTCCCCCGATCGATGGTCAACGCAATTTGGCTTGTTTTTGCCCGATACCGTGACAGTTTACCCAAACGCAGATTTACCGATGACAAAGGCAATCCGAGGCGAAGCCGTTGACGACGTAGAGATGTTTACTCGTCATCCTGGTATGCCGGAAGGTTTATGGGTAAAAGTTAATGGCAGAACCCTGAAAGACGAAAACGGTGTCCTCAAAGGCGGAGCGATTGTTTGTCGCAACGTCACCAGCGACAAGCAAGCCCAAGAACGCCTGCAACAACTAGCTAAGGAGCAGGAACGCCTGCTGCAAGAACTGAAAAACCGGCAAAATGCCCTTGATGAATCAGCGATTGTCAGCGAAACTGACTTAAAAGGAAACATTACCTATGTCAATGACAAGTTTTGCCAAATCTCTGGATACAGCCGGGAAGAACTAATTGGACAAAACCATCGCATCATCAACTCTAACTATCATCCTAAATCCTTTTTCCAAGACTTCTGGGCTAACATTTCTCGTGGCGGCGTGTGGAAAGGAGAGATCAAAAATAAGCGTAAAGATGGTTCTTTTTATTGGGTTGACACTACAGTTTCCCCCATCTTTGACACCAATGGCAATATTGTCAAATATATCGGGATTCGCTTCGACATTACCCAGCAAAAAGAAGCGGCTGAGCGCCTGATAAAATTAGCAGAAGAGCGAAAAGCAGAGGCAGATTCTTTAACTCAACAAGTCGTCAAGCTTTTGGGTGAAATTAAGGGCGCAGCCAAGGGAGATTTAACTGTTAAAGCTCAAGTCACCAACGACATCTTAGGAGCATTAGCAGACTCTTTCAACTACCTTGTCGCCTCTTTGCGGAAAGTGGTCATTAATATCCAAGATGCAGCCGCACAAGCCAATCAAGCCACAACTGCATCGATTGGTAACACCAACGAACTAGCACAGCAAGCTCGCACCCAAGCCTTGCAAATTGAGTCCACCTTAAAACAACTTGAGCGGATGCTCAACTCGATTAAAGATGTCTCAGATGCTGCAAAACGAGCCGAACAAGTGGCACAGCAAGCTGCTACGACAGCGGAAATGGGAGGACAAGCGGTAGACCGCACGGTTGATGGAATTAATGAACTCCGCCAAACCATTGCCGAAACTTCAAAAATGATGAAACGTTTAGGCGAAGGGTCGCAACAAATTGGCAAAATTGTCACATCTATTTCTCAAATTGCTTCTCAAACAAACTTGCTAGCATTAAATGCGACAATTGAAGCAGCACGCGCCGGAGAACAAGGGCAAGGCTTCGCAGTCGTAGCAGAGGAAGTTCGCAAGCTAGCAGAACGCTCTGCCTCAGCAACCGAAGAAATATCGGAGATTGTGAAAACAATTCAAGATGAAATTAGTCGGGTGATGAGGGCTATGGAATCTGGTACTCAACAAGTTGTTGAAGGAACGCATATTGCCGCAGCCGCTAAGACGAATCTGATTGCGATTATTGAAGTCAGCCGCGAAATTAATGCTTTGGTGCAAAATATTACTCGTGCTGCTCAAAAGCAGACAATTTCGGCAGAAGAAATTGCCGGGAGTGTCAAACAGGTGAGCGCGATTTCTACGAATACTGCCCAAAAAGCAGAAGACGTAACTAATTCGCTTGATGGGTTAGCTGTTGTTGTGAATAAGCTCCAAAGTTCAGTGACAAACTTCCGTTCGCAATGAGCAGTCAGAGATTTTTCATTTCCAGAGGTAGGGGCTTTTTCTGTGCTGTGCCCCTCCCAAAGGGTAATTTTTAGCTAAAGGCTGGCTGCTTTCAAGGAGAAGAATATGAATTCGGATGATTTTAATGAATTAATCGGTATTTTTGTAACCGAAACTCAAGAATTTCTCCAAGCACTAGAAGCCAATCTTTTAGTGATAGAAAGCAGTAGTGAAGTTGAAGCGCGATCGCAAGCTGTTAACAACCTATTTCGAGTTGCCCACTCGATAAAAGGTTCGGCTTTGATGTTTGGTTTTGAAACCTTATCAACAGCGGCTCATTGCTTGGAAGATGGCTTTGCAATTCTGCGCGATCGCGCCGATTTATCCCAAATCAATCCAACGACGATTACCGCTTTACTACAAGGGGTCGATCTCCTGAGAACCATTGCTAACCAAGTCTGTCAGCCGGAAGGCAAAGATAATGTAGAGACGGTGCAGGCAACCTCTTTAGCTGAAGTGGAAGCGATCGCCCAAATTCTAGCCCAGCTAGAAACTCAGTATACCAAACCGACTGCTTCCAGTAATGTTACTCTTAACAGTCGGGCGAACCTGCAAACTATTAAAAAGATTTTTGAACAAGATTTACTTCCCGTTTTCAACCATCTGGAAACGGAACTTTCTCAAGTTAAATCAGAAACTCTAGATCGAACAGTTGCGACTCTCAACCAAATTTATTACCAACTTTCAGGGGTAGCCGGGATGCTGCAACTGTCAGAATTTGGGCAAATTGCTGAGTATTTGAGAGCTTTAATTGATACCCCCCATCTGAGTGTAGAACTTCTCCAAAAACAGGGATGGGAAATTGCCCAAAACTTGCAATCTGCCCGCACTCAGCTATTGCAAGGAGAAGCCATTACTATACAACTCTTGAATAGGACTGAGGAGAAAGGACTGAGGACTGAGGAGAAAGGACTGAGGACTGAGGAGAAAGGACTGAGGACTGAGGAGAAAGGACTGAGGACTGAGGAGAAAGGACTGAGGACTGAGGAGAAAGGACTGAGGACTGAGGAGAAAGGACTGAGGACTGGACTGAGGAACCAGATGTCTCCACTCAAGAAGTACCTAATAGGACTGAGGAGAAAGGACTGAGGACTGAGGAACCAGATGTCTCCACTCAAGAAGTACCTAATAGGACTGAGGGGAAAGGACTCAGGACTGAGGAACCAGCAGTCTCCACTCAAGAAGTACCAGTTGAGGATTCCTCTACACCTTTCTCATCAGCCCTCAGCCCTCAGTCCTCAGCCCTCAGCCCTCAATCCTCAGCCCTCAGTCCTCAGTCCTCAGTCCTCAGCCCTCAGCCCTCAGCCCTCAGCCCTCAGTCCTCAGCCCTCAGCCCTCAGTCCTCAGCCCTCAGCCCTCAACCCTCAGTCCTCAGCCCTCAGTCCTCAGCCCTCAGCCCTCATCCCTCATCTGTTTCTTCCTCCACAGGTTGGCAACGCCCGACGATTCGCGTAGACCTAGAACGCCTAAGTGAATTGGTGAATTTGGTGGGCGAATTAGTGATTAACCGGACAAATTTGGAACTACAAGAAGTTCAACTACGCACTGAAGCGAAACGCATTCGGAAGAGTATTGTAGCTTTAAATCAATTTGGAAGTCAGCTTAGAGAAGAGTATGACCGCCTTAGCACTGAAAATAGCAAAAGCGATCGCGTAAAAACCACAATTGCTTTTACTAAATCTTTGCCTTCGACCTTCGACTTATTGGAATTAGATCAATATACAGAATTTCACTCCACCGCTCAATCTGTTATTGAAACTACCGAAGCGATCGCGCTTTCGGGAACTAAAATTGACGAAATAGCGGTGAAATTTGAACGCAGCACCGATCAACTACGCCGCATCACCGACCAATTGCGATCGCGCGTCATGCAACTGCGGGTCGTCCCCTTTAGTCGGGCGGTCGATCACCTACCCCGCGCTTTGCGGGATCTGTGTCGCCTCCACAACAAAGAAGTCAATCTCCTCCTCCTGGGACGAGACACCACCATTGATGAAAGCCTGCTAGACGCCCTGCGCGACCCCCTAGTGCATCTGGTGCGAAATGCCTTCGATCACGGCATCGAACCACCCCAAGCCCGTCTAGCCGTTGGGAAACCCCCCAGCGGTCAAATCGAAATTGAAGCGTTTCACCAAGGCGGACAAACCATCATTACCATCACCGATGATGGACGGGGAATTGACCCGGAAGCCATCCGCGCCAAAGTCGTGGCAGGTGGCTTTGTAGCAGCCGAACAAGCCAACGAACTGTCGATTGCCGACCTCTACGAATTCCTCTTCTGGCCTGGTTTTAGCACCACCAAAGAGGTAACGGAACTCTCTGGTCGGGGGGTCGGTCTGGATGTGGTTCGCACTAATCTGCGGCAGGTACGGGGGACTGTCAAAGTAGATTCACGACCGGGCAAAGGCACTAGCTTTATCCTGAAGCTACCACTCATGCTGTCGATTAGCGACGCCTTAATGGTCAAGGCAGATCGCAATACGGTGGCAATCCCTCTAGACGCCGTAGAGGAGATTCTCCACATTCAAGGGCATCAGATTCAAATGGCTGGGACGCAAACCATGTTGTGGTGGCGAGAAGAATTTATCCGCCTGGTGCGTTTGCAAGAATTACTCCACTATAGTGTCCCCCATCCCGACGGCCCCTCTCCCGACCCAATTGCCCAGGACTATATCCCGGTAATGGTTTTAGCTGCTAGTGAAGGCGTTCTAGCTGTAGTAGTGGAACGTCTCATTGGTCAACAAGAAGTCGTGGTAAAAGCCCTACCGCTTCCTCTCTCAAAGCCTCGCGGGATCGTTGGTTGCACGATTATGGGAGATGGTCAGGTGGTGACGATTTTAGATGTGGACGATCTAATCGGGCAATTTTATACTCAAAGCGGCACAACAATTTCAGTTGATAATAAATCAGATTTGGGGATGCGGCATGGCACGCCACTACTTGCCCCGACAGGAAGTTCTCAACCCCAAGTTTTGGTCGTCGATGACTCTTACACCATCCGGCAGTTACTCTCGCTGACGCTAATTCGCGCCCGTTACCGAGTCGCGCAAGCCAAAGATGGTCAAGACGCTTTATCTAAATTAGAGGAAGGTTTAAACTGCGATTTAATCATTGCCGATATTGAAATGCCCCGGATGGACGGATTTGAACTACTGCGAAATCTGAAATCTCATCCTCAATGGGTTTCTATTCCCGTTGCCATGTTGACTTCTCGTAGTGGGTTCAAACATCGCCAGATGGCATTAGAGTTAGGAGCGATTCAATACTTTACTAAACCCTACAACGAGGTTCAGTTATTAGAAGCGATCGCTAAATTAATTAAACATTAAAAAACTTATGAATCGCCGATTTCGGGCTAAACCCCTAGTTTCAACTCGTATTTCCAAGCAGAAACTGGTTTCCTTTCAGATGGGAAGCGAACAGTACGCGATCGCAATTGACCGAGTTCAGCGCGTTCTCAAAGCATTTACACCCCACACTGCCCTAACCAATGGTCGCCGGTTAATGGAATATGAACAGGAAGCGATCGCTCTTATCGATCTATCAGCCCTATTTCTAAAATGCCACGAGACAGACTACCACTATCTAATTGTCTGCACCCTCAAGCAAAAAGAAAAATTAGGCATTCCCGTCTCTGAAATGCCAAAAATCTTGGAGGTATCAGAAGACAAATTTGATGAAATTCCAGCTTTTTATCAACACGAAGATTTACCCGCCGCCATTGAAAAAATTATCCACGCACCTGAGGGCAATCTCGTATTTTATCTCAATTTAGATCAACTAGAAATTGGTAATCGGTAATTTCTTGTTCTCCCTAAACGATAGCAATCCTATTTGATTTGTAAACATAGCTTTTTAAACGAACCGTGTTGGGATACGCTCAGCCTCCGCTTTCTTCGCTATAGAGCGCCTAGAAAAGAGAGAAGTTTACAATCCCTGCTCGTATTGCTAAGTAGGCGAAATTAATTATTTGTAGTAGTGGTTAGCGATAGCGTAACCCATGCAGGTGTTGGGTTTCCTACGTCAACCCAACCTACGAAAATCTATAGAGGCGAAGAAAAGAGAGACGTTCACAATCCCTGCTTGTATTGCTATAGATAACTCCCCTCTCATCCAACCCCCAAGAAATCAATTTCCTGGCTAATCGCAAAAGTCGGATAAATCCGACTCAAATTCAAATTCCTTAGTCCGTTTTAACGGACTTAAGCTATTAGCCAGGAACTTAAGTTCCTGGCGGGATGACAGCGTGGCGCGACTAACTTACAGACCAGACATCACTTCTCGCGCTGCTGCCAAAGTGCGGTCAATATCTTCATCTGTGTGCGCCAGAGAAGTAAATCCAGCCTCAAACTGAGAAGGTGCCAAATACACGCCCCGCTCTAACATTCCGCGATGGAAGCGGCCAAACTTGTTTGAGTCAGACTTTTTAGCATCTTCGTAATTATGGACTGGCCCTTGAGTGAAGAACAAGCCAAACATAGCGCTGATGCTACCACCGCAAGCCGCATGACCTGTTTCCTTAGCAATTTGCAGCAACCCATCACTGAGCTTTTTGGTCATCTTGTCTAACTGTTCGTAGCTGCCTGATTTTTGCAGCAACTCCAGCGTTTTGATTCCGGCAGTCATCGCCAGAGGATTCCCCGAAAGCGTCCCGGCTTGATATACTGGCCCTGCTGGAGCAATCATCGACATAATATCTTTGCGTCCACCGTAAGCACCCACCGGCAAGCCACCGCCGATTACCTTGCCCAGAGTTGTTAAGTCAGGCGTGATGCCAAATCTCTCCTGTGCCCCACCGTAGGCAATTCGGAAGCCAGTCATCACTTCGTCAAATACGAGTAACGCGCCATTGTCTTGCGTAATCATTCGCAAGCCTTCCAGGAAACCGGCGTCAGGCGTAATAAAGCCAGCATTGCCCACCACTGGCTCTAGAATCACCCCAGCAATCTGGTCGGGGTTTTCGGCAAATAAAGCTTTGACGGCTTCCAGGTCATTGTAGGGGGCGGTGAGCGTGTTGCTGGTTGTTGTCTTGGGAACGCCTGGAGAATCCGGCAAGCCGAGGGTGGCGACGCCGGAACCGGCTTTCACCAGAAACATATCGGCGTGACCGTGATAGCAGCCTTCAAATTTAATTAACTTGTCGCGTCCGGTGAAAGCTCGCATCAGGCGCAGAACTGCCATACAAGCTTCGGTTCCGGAGTTGACAAAGCGCACCATTTCAATGCTGGGAACGGCGTCAATCACCATCTCTGCCAGCACATTTTCTAACACGGAGGGGGCACCAAAGCTGGTGCCTTTTTCCAGGGCTGCGTGCAGGGCACTAATCACTTCTGGATGGGCATGACCGCAAATCGCGGGTCCCCAGGTGCCAACGTAGTCGATATATTGGTTGCCATCGACATCCCAGATATAGGCACCTTTGACGCGGTCAAAGACGATGGGTTGTCCTCCTACCGATTTAAACGCCCGTACTGGTGAACTGACGCCTCCTGGCATCAAATTTTGAGCAGCGGCGAATATTTCTTCTGACTTGGTGGTTTTCAAATTTGTGGAAGTAATCAATGTTATCTCCTGCGTTTGATGATAAAATCTCTGCCTCAAGATAGGCGAAAGCGGCGATCGCAGAGATTATGCTGTTCAATTATCCTACTGAGGGCAATGCCCATCATGTCCTACCAAACGAATCAGGATTTACCTGTAAGTGTTCGCTCTCGCCTCTCGGAGGCAGCCCAGGAGTTATATCGGGCAGCATTCAACTCTGCGGTTCAATGGTACGGAGAGGAATCCAAGGCTCACGAGGTTGCCCTCCGCGCCGTTAGAAGTCAATCAGCCAGCCTAAATAGTATCTTTGGCAAATGCCTGGAACCGCTTCTTGCGACCTCTTATTTACTTTAGCGAACAACCCGGACGAATATCTGAGGCATCTGAACGGGTGCTGAGCAGTTGGCAGTGGCGGAGTGATATCTTGTACAAGTGACTCATTTGTACTGAAAATGCCAGCTGCTGAACCCTCTGCTTTAAGCAAATCCATCCCCATCGATCGAATCCACTATAACGAGCAGGGACTGGTGCCAGCGATCGCGCAAGATTATCTGGATGGCACGGTCTTGATGATGGCTTGGATGAACCGGGAGTCGTTACAGAAAACGCTGGAAACGGGACAAGCTTGGTATTGGAGCCGTTCTCGTGGGGAGTTATGGCATAAAGGTGCGACTTCGGGGCACTTACAAAATGTGCGAAGTCTCCGCTATGACTGCGATAGCGATGCGCTGCTGGTTAGTGTGGAACAGGTGGGAGAAATTGCCTGTCACACCGGAGAACGCAGCTGTTTTCATCAAGTAGATGGGGAAAAAGCGCCGCCTCCAGCAGATACCTTGTCGGATCTGTTTGCGACGATTTGCGATCGCCGCGACAACCCAACTGAAAGTTCCTACACCTGCAATTTATTTGCTGGTGGGGATAATAAGATTTTGAAAAAAATTGGCGAAGAGTCCGCTGAAGTGGTAATGGCTTGCAAGGATGACGACAAGGAAGCGATCGCGGGTGAGGTTGCTGACTTGTTCTATCACACTTTGGTTGCTTTAGCTCACCATCACGTCGATGTCAGAGACGTTTATCGCAAGTTGCAGGAAAGACGGCGGTAAAGAGTTTTAAACGCTCTCGGTACGCAAAGTCTTTGCGTTACTTTGCGTTACTCTCTGCGTTCTTTGCGTTTAAAATCCGATTCAAGTATTGCAAAATCGCAATTGTGATGGCTACGCTTAACGCTAAGCCCAGCCAGAAACTATGCGCCACGACTGGCGGTTGATCTAATGCCCAGCCACCCAAGGGAGGGCCAATAAAATAGCCAGCCGCCCAGCAGAGGGAGTTAATTGAAAAGTATACACCCCGCTGCGATTCGGGGGCTAAGTCTGTAATCAGGGAAGATGCAGAAGGCATATAAGAGACGGTAGCAATAGCAAATACTCCCATTGCTAAAATTGCCCACAATAGCTGGTTAGATTCAGCTACTCCTGTAAACCAAATTAAGCTAAATCCTAACCCCCAAAATAAGGCGGAAATGCACAAAGCGTAGGGATGAGTAAAGCGTTTTAGGATTCTCACTACTGGCAGTTGTAAGACAATGGCTAAGACAAGGTGCCAGGTAAATAAGGCGCTAATTGTTGTGGGTGAAAAACCTTTCCCAGACTCTCCTACGGGGATGAAATTGCTAAAGTACAGCGGCATTGTACTTTGGGTTTGAGAGATATACGTGGTGAAGATAATATTAACTAGGCAAAAAATCAACAGATAGCGATCGCGCAGTGCAATTGCCCAACTGGTTAATGCTTGTTGTTCGCGTTTTCCTGGTTTGTAAGTTTCGGCGATCGCTGCATACACTACCCCAAAGAATACTACAAACGAAATCGCATCAATCACAAATAATGCCCGATAAGCACCCGTTGTGCCAATCAATACGCCTGCAAAAACAATTCCTAGTCCCAAACCGAGACTATCTGCCAGTCGCGTTATCGCGTAAGCTTCTTTAAGTTGCTCTCCTTGGGTCAAATCTGCTACCACTGCTTCCGTGGCAGGCCAATACAAACCTAATCCCAATCCCATCAGCAAGTTACCGACTACTAAGGTGGAAAAATTGCTAGTAGCAGCTAACACTAGGGAAGCAACCGCTGAAATAGCCGCTGACAATAATAGGGTGCGGCGGCGTCCCCAAAATTGGGAATCGCAAAAAGAACCTCCGACAATATGTCCCAGTGCTTTAGAAATAGCACCACTTCCCAAAGCAAAACCTACCTGGATTGCTGATAATCCGACTTGGTTGACAAAAAATATGGGCGCATAAAACAACGTGAAGCCGGTGCCAATTCCAGAGAGAAATCGACCGATGGCAAGAATCCAGACTTGAGGATTTAGCTGCGGAATCCAGAAATGCGTGAGTTGGCGGAAAAATTTCATGGGATCGGGGAAAATTAGCGGTCTGCTATGAAGGCAATGCGGTGAACGTACTTGTGGGATATCGACTTAAATAGGGGAATTGCTTAAATTGAGCAGAATCGGTTTTTCTCAGGTGATAAAGATAGTGAAGGCTAAGGCGCGATCGCTCTCAAGCTCTAACCTCAGATAGAGAACACCCCAGCTTCTTGTCGTTACATTTGGTTACATAAGCTAAACATTGCTTAACAAACGTAGCGATAAACCCGGAGTTTCCACCATGCAAGAGACACAGAAAGTAACCCCTCCCGTCATGGACGATCGTAACGCTTGGAGATACGGCTTCACTCCCCAAGCTGAAATTTGGAACGGGCGTCTAGCTATGATCGGCTTTTTAGCCGCCACTCTGATTGAAATCTTCTCAGGTCAAGGCTTCCTGCACTTCTGGGGTCTGATTTAGAATTAATTCCCTTGCATTTCCGGCATCATGTCACCTCAAGTAATCAGCCTGGGAGTTATCAAAACGCTCCCAGGTTTTTTTATCTTCAATTGTCGCTAAGTAGTGTGGGTGAGCGATCGCTTCCCATCACGACTGATAAACTCCCATATAAGAAAATAATCCAGTAGCCAAATCCCAAGCAATGAGCAAAGTGAAGCCATTTCTATTCGTGACCGATTTAGACAATACCTTAGTAGGCGATGACGACGCCCTAGAAGAACTCAAGCGCCACCTGAGCCAGCATCGGCAACAATACGGGACAAAGATTGTTTATGTGACAGGTCGTTCCCCCACCCTCTACCAAGAACTGAAGACCAAACAGCATCTGTTAGAGCCAGATGTCTTGGTGCTGTCTGTTGGAACGGAAATTTACCGAGATGGCAGCGATACTCCAGATCCAGCCTGGGTAAAACAACTTTCTCACAACTGGGATCGTAACTTGATCGTCGCCACAACCGCTCATTTTTCTGACCTAGTTCCCCAACCGCCATCAGAACAACGCCCCTTTAAAGTTAGCTACTTCCTCTGTGAAGAAGCCGCCGTTGAAGTTCTCCCTCAGCTAGAAGATTTGTTGGAAGAACGCCAGCTAGATGTCAAGTTGATATATAGCAGTGGCAAAGACTTGGACATCTTACCTCGCGACGGCAATAAAGGAACTGCAACCGCGTTTCTGCGGCAGCAATTTCAGATACCTCCAGAACAAACCGTTGTTTGTGGTGATTCTGGCAACGATGTATCTTTCTTTCAGTCCGGCGAGGAACGAGGAATTATTGTCGGGAATGCCCAGCCAGAACTGCTAAAGTGGCATTACGCCAATCCTTCTGTCAATCGCTATTTAGCAAAAGCTGATTGCGCTGGAGGTATTCTAGAAGGTTTGAAGCATTTCGGCTTTTTAGAATGAACTTATCCTACATCCTCAACATCTTTGCATGATCGGCTATCTCAAAGGCACGGTAGCTGGCATCCAGAAAAGCACCGCCAATCGCGTCATCCTGATTCTGGAAGTCAATCAGATTGGGTACGAACTGCATATCCCACCACGCCTGGAGGCTGAGCTACCGGCGGCGGGAGAAACGGTGCAAGTTTTTACACACCAACAAGTTCGGGAAGATCAAGTCCTCCTGTATGGCTTTGCCTCCGCTGCTGAGCGGGATTTATTCCGCGCCTTAGTTAGTGTCAGCGGCATTGGTGCCAGAGGCGCGATCGCCCTCTTAGACACCTTAGGGCTGTCAGATTTAGTCCAGGCAATCGTTACTGGCAACACCCGCACCTTAGCGAAAACTCCTGGCATCGGCAGCAAAACCGCCGAACGTCTGGCGCTGGAACTGAAAACTAAACTGGCAGAGTGGCGACACTCGGCAGGGGTTACTAGCACCGCAGCTAGCCCTTCCGCTGCCATTTTAGAAGATGTGGAGATGACGCTACTGGCCTTGGGATATAGCAATAGTGAAGTGGCACAGGCGATCGCTGTCGTCAGACAGGATGCCTTGTTGGCGAAAAGCCCGAATGCGGAAGATTGGATTAGAGGCGCGATCGCTTGGTTGAGTCATTGACAGCCTCTCAGCGCGATCGTCAGGCTTGGTACAAAGCCGCGACTTCCTGTTGTCGGATATCTGAGGATTGAATTCGAGGCGCGATCGCTTGGTTGAGCTAGTAGTACACTTATTATAGAATTGCTATCTAACGCTTGCTGTAAACAGGAGTGACAGATGTGTTTGTATTTTTGCCTATAGTTTCATTTATTCTTCTAGTTATAATTTTCAAAAAACATAATGGCTGGCGCAGTTCTTTATTAGCAGCATCTGTTGTCTGGGGATTTTTATTAACAGGTATTACTGAAATATTCAGTTTATTTAAATTAATTACATTTAGTGGTTTGTTTGCAGGATGGTTATTCACAAGTATTGGATTAATTTTTATTTATATTTGGGTTAGTAAAAAAACAAGAAACATTACAAATTTAAACAAAAATACTAAGACACAACAGCTTCCGAAAATACCGCTTTTCTTGTTTTTTTTGCTAGGCAGTGTAGCTTTTATCGCTGCTACAGTTGGTTTAATTGCCTTGATAGCACCGCCCAACAATTGGGATTCTATGTCCTATCACATGGCGAGGGTCGTTCATTGGATTCAAAATCATAGCGTTTCTCATTATCCAACGAGCTATTTGCCACAGCTATACCAAAACCCTTGGGCAGAATTTACAATCATGCATTTTCAGGTTTTAAGCGGTAGCGATCGCTTTGCCAACCTTGTTCAATGGTTCAGCATGGTTGGAAGCATTATTGGGGTATCGCTAATTGCCAAGCAACTTGGAGCAGATTTGCGGGGTCAAATTTTTTCTGCCGTCGTTGCTGCAACTCTTCCGATGGGTATTCTCCAAGGCTCAAGCACCCAAAATGATTATGCAGTCACTTTTTGGTTGCTTTGTTTTGTTTACTATGTACTGTTGACGGTTAGAAACAAAAATAATCTAAATAATATATTCTTCATTGGAGCTAGCTTGGGGCTAGCTATTTTTACAAAGGGAACGGGATATATTTACGCATTTCCGTTTTGCCTTTGGTTTTTTGTATCTACCTTAAAATTTTATAAGTGGCAATCTTGGAAACCATTTTTGCTGGTTTTCTTTCTAGTATTTATTATTAATGTTGGTCATTATATGAGAAACATTGAAATATTTGGCTGGCCTTTTTTTGTACCTCCGGAATATAAGATGGAGGGGTTTAGCATTTTAACATTTATTTCAAATGTAATTAAAAATATAGGATTACACATGGCTATACCCCTGGATATAGTCAACAACGATTTAATAGAAAGAACAATCCGTTTAATCCACACAATTTTAGGTGTAGATATAAATGATCCTCGGACGACTTCTTCTCCAGAAATAGAATTTAGTATTCAAGGAGTAGCAACCTTTGAAGACAGTGCGGGTAATCCAATTCACTTTTTTCTTATAGTATTTACTATTGCTCTTTTCATAACTAGGCGTAGTTTGAGAAGACAGCGGTATCTTGTAGGTTATCTTGTCGCTGTCGTAGGTAGTTTTTTGCTATTTTGTTTGCTGATAAAATGGCAACCCTGGCAAAGTCGCCTTCATCTGTCTATTTTTCTACTTTTTTCTGCATTTAGTGGAGTAGTGCTGTCTGACAGATTGCATCATAAAATTGCCAATTATATTGCTGTTTTTATTATAGTGTCATCGCTTCTATGGGTTTTTTACAATGAATCTAGACCGATAATAGCCGATAGAAATATATTTAATACTAGCAGAATAGAACAATACTTCTCAAACCGAATAGACATTAAAGATTCTTATGTGGAAGCAGTCAATCAGATAAAATCTAAAGGTTGTAGAAATATTGGCTTATATTTGCGAACAGACGCTTGGGAATACCCGTTTTGGGTAATTTTTCATAAAACTAACACCCAACCAATTCATCTTGAACATATTAACGTTAAAAATGTATCAGCGAAAACATTAAATTTATATCCTTATAACAACTTCATTCCTTGTGCTATTCTTGCTGTGGATTTTGGGCGCACTCAAGAGATTGTTACCAAAAATGGGATTTATGTTAAAGAGTGGTCATCGGTAAATTCAAGAGATCCAGTTATTGTTTTGCTTAGGCAATAGAGGGGTCATTTAAAGAAAAGGTCAATAGCACTCACCAGACTGACACTGAACACGATCTAATTTAATTTAATTTATTTTGCGCCCTAGTCAGCGGCATTGGTGCCAGAGGCGCGATCGTCTCTCTAAAATAAGTCTGTGTAGAATGGCAGAACCCGCCTCTGAGTTCCTATAGTCGCAGAGAGATAGGTTGGGTAAACTCTAAACATAATATAGAAAAATAGAGTTCCCATCTTCCTCTGCCATGAAACTTGTCTGGAATTCCTTGGCTTTTGCGCTGGTACTTTGGTCAACTTCTCCCGCAGCAGTGCTAGCGGAACCTGCATCTCCTCCCACGGTAATCGTGACTCCCGTTCCCAAGAAGACGGAAACGACAACGCCGACTGAAAACACGGACACGGAGAAAGTCCAACCATCTGCTGAAGAAACCAAACCAGAACCCAGTCCGGAAGCAAGTGAAAAGCCGGATACCAAACCAGAATCCGATACAGATAAGGCGGAGGAGGAAAATCCGACTCCAGAAGAAATTGCTCGACAAGAGAAAATAATTGAAGCGGACAAGCTTTATTTAGGAGGACAATTCGCCGCAGCAGAAAAGCTGTACCGCGAAGCAAAAGCTCCCTTTTCTGATGCAACCGAGAAAACTGAGCGAAAAGAACCAATAACTGACGCCGACAAGTTAGCGCCAGCGGGTAGGGTGTATTGGCGCGAGGCTCAGGCGGGTTTAGAACAAAAACTGGAAAGCAAAATTTTCGTACCGCTGCAATTTTTAGTAGAGCAGTATCCTGAATTTATTCCCGGTCACGTTCAGTATGCAAAAGCGCTGCGGGATTACAATCAGGTAGAAAAATCTTTACAGGTTTTAGAACGAGCAAGCACTCTTTACCCCGCCGAACCGATGTTGCTCAAAGCAAAAATTGCAGCATACAGCCAAAATAAAAAGTGGTTGGAAGCTTCGCTGTCAGCACGTCAATTTGCGTTGCTAAATCCCAATCATCCGGAGGCTAAAGAGTTTGAAATACTGGCACAAGAGAATCTGAAACGTTATCAATCGCATTTACGCGCCGAGTTGAGAGGGAATGCGATCGCTAATGCGATTACGGGTGCTTTAAGCTATGCCTTCACCGGCAGTTTGTTTGGCCCTCTGACTGCCGTCGAAAGCGCTGCACTGATGCTGCGGGGAGAATCTGCGGTTGGTCAATCAGTGGCAAAACAAGCAAAACGCCAACTGCCACTGGTTGAAGATGAAGAGGTGTTGAATTACGTTCGGGAGATTGGAAATAAATTAGCAACGGTAGCGGGACGCCAAGATTTTGAGTATGAATTTTATGTGGTTCTAGATGACGATCTCAATGCTTTTGCTCTACCAGGAGGCAAGATTTTTGTCAATGCGGGAGCGATCGCTCGCACCCATTCTGAGGCAGAATTAGCCGGTTTACTCGCTCATGAATTATCTCATGCTGTCCTATCTCATGGGTTTCAATTAGTAACGCAAGGAAATCTTACGGCTAGCGTCACCGAATTTATTCCCTACGCGGGAGGTACTGTCACTAATCTCATCGTTTTTGACTATAGTCGCGACATGGAACGTCAGGCGGATATTCTCGGAACTCGCATTCTTAGTTCTACCGGCTATGCGGCGGATGGGATGCGGAATCTGATGGTGACGCTAAACAAGCAAGATCGCGATCGCCCGATCTTCACTTGGCTTTCCACGCACCCGATCACTGATGAGCGGACTCGCTATTTAGAAAGTTTAATTCAGAGTAACGGCTACAACCGCTATGCCTATGAAGGAGTAGCGCGGCACAACGAAATTAAGGCAAAAGTGAAAAAAATTCTAGACGAGGCGAAGAAGAAGGAAAAAGAACGCAAGCGAAAGCGCGATCGCAATTAACAATTAAGTAGGTAGACATCATTAAACTCGCGCATCTGATGTAGGGAATGGTTGAGGAACGAAACCCAACATTGACAAGGGTTTAATGGGTTACTCTCCCTTGAAGGCTAAAGCCTACACTTATACTCTAACCATCCTACAAATATTAGATCCCTCTACTTAGCTATTAGCCATGCAACGAATATTAGAACCCGAAGTCATGGACAGTTTGGAAGAAGCTGTTGAATATGACGCAATGGACTTTACAGAAATAAACGGGGCATTTGCTCAACGGGCAATTGAGCTAGGAACAACAAATGCAACTGTTCTGGATGCCGGAACCGGAACCGCTCGAATTCCTATCTTAATTGCACAGCAATGCCCTGAATGGCAAATTCTCGGCATCGATATGGCAGAATCAATGCTGCAAATTGGCAGAGAAAATGTAGAAAAAGCTGGGTTGCAAAAACAAATTATTCTGGAATTTGTTGATGCCAAGAAGTTACCTTATCAAGATGGACAATTTGATCTGGTAATTTCTAATAGCCTGTTTCACCACCTACCCAATCCACTGCCATTCTTGCAAGAACTGAAACGAGTGCTAAAGCCGCAGGGTGCTATTCTCATCCGAGATTTAATTCGTCCTCGTAGCGAGGAAATAATGAATAATTTGGTGGAAAGTATCGGTACAGAGTACAACAAACACCAAAAGATGTTATTCCGCGACTCTCTCCACGCTGCGTTTACCTTGGATGAAGTGCAGGACTTCGTGCAACAAGCTGGCTTGGAGGGTGTTACAGTTTATCGATCGAGCGATCGCCATTGGACAGCCGAACGAGCATGAGTTGAGTTTCCCTGAAGACAATTCTTCAGCCTTATTTTCTGCCATTAATCTTGAAGATGAATAAGTATTTTAACGCAAAGGTACGCTAAGGTAAACGCAAAGGTTCGCAGAGGATTATTAGCGTAATTGTACGTTAATAATTTTTTAGGAAACCTGTGCAAGTAATAATATTTTCTGAATAAAAAATTAACCGAGTGTTAATCAAAGCTTTGCCGAAGGTTGATGAACGCGGATTAAGCTGTTCTACGCATAAACGCGGAGAACACCATGTCTTTATCACGGCGGCAATTCTTCACCCTAGCAGGCACCAGTGCTGCGGGTGTTGTTTTAATGTCCCCTCTAGAAGCTCTCTATAACAAAGCAGCCAGGGGTCAATTAGTGAGTGGGGGAGGTTATGGCCCGCTGATTCCAGATTCCAACGGTTTATTAGATTTACCAAAGGGATTTCAATATCGCGCCTTCTCGCGCACCGGAGACATCATGAACGATGGCAATCCAGTGCCGGGTGGTCACGATGGTATGGGTGCTTTCCCCGGTCCCAATAACACAACTATCTTAGTTCGCAATCACGAATTAAGTCCGAATTCCACCACCCAAGTTGCCGGACTCAAATACGATAATCTCTGTAAAGGTGGCACAACAACCCTGATTGTAGGGCCGAATCGCCAACTGCAAAATCATTTTGCTTCCCTAGCAGGAACCTACCGCAACTGTGCAGGTGGGACGACTCCTTGGGGTTCGTGGATTAGCTCTGAAGAAAATACCTCGACTCCCGCTACAAACGATCCAGTTAATACGACGGGCAATGTCGAGAAACGTCACGGTTATAACTTTGAAGTTCCGGCGAATGCAAAAAGAAATGTGGTTCCTGTGCCTCTGAAAGCAATGGGGCGTTTTAACCACGAAGCAGTTGCAGTTGATCCCAAAACTGGGATTGTTTATGAAACTGAAGATAAAGGAGATAGTCTCTTCTATCGTTTCATTCCAAATCAACCGGGCAATCTTGTGGCAGGCGGTGTTTTGGAAGCTCTGAAAATTAAAGGAATGCCCCAGGCAATTACTAAAACTAATTTCCCGGTGCGTCAACCAAAAGCAGTTGAATGGGTTCGCATCGACAATCCCGATCCTGATACGGATACTGTCCGCGTCGAAGGCTTTGGTAAAGGAGCAGCCCAATTTTCACGCGGGGAAGGAATCTGGTACGGCAGCGGTGAATTTTACTTTTGCTGCACGAATGGTGGTGCTGCTAAACTAGGTCAAGTTTGGCGCTACGTTCCTGGGAAAACTGCACAAGAAGGCGGCACTCTTGAACTATTTGTTGAACCAAACAATGTAAATGTATTAGATAGTCCTGATAACATTGTTGTGGCTCCTTTTGGCGATTTGATCCTCTGTGAAGATGGCGACGACGAGCAATTTGTAGTCGGGGTGACTCCAAAGGGCGAACTCTACCAATTTGCTCGGAATGCTATCAATGATAATGAGTTCGCTGGTGCCTGTTTTTCACCTGATGGTAACACCATGTTTGTGAATATCCAAACTCCTGGCATTACTTTTGCTGTCTGGGGACCTTGGGCGAAAGGAAAATAATTAGTAATTGTTGTAGAGACGCGAAATTTCACGTCTCTACAACAATTACCAATTATCTGCAAGGTAAACATTCGTACAATAGACTAAATACACATAGCCGCCCTCATGACAAGCGCTGGCATACAATTCCTGCAAATCTGTCACAAGTTGCTGGTATGCCAACCCTTCTTTGGGGATGTACGATACACTATTTGTCCTGCCAATTAGTCCCTCTAAATCTAACTGTTGCCGGTACTCAAAAGTATGGCAGCGGACATCCGGAAAATGCGGACTGGTTAGCAGTGAAGCGACTGAAACCATCCGCTTTTCTGCTGGATGATTGTTTGATGCAATCTCAACTAAGCGGCTATAATTTGTTGTGAATTCATCGTTTTGATCGCGATCGTTCCACACCACCGCTAGTCGTCCGCTTGGCTTGAGAATGCGGCGAAATTCCAGCAACGTTGGTTCGGGATTAAACCAATGGAAAGATTGGAAGCAAGTTACTAAATCAACGGATGTGTCGGGTAAATTCGTTGCTTCTGCTGTCCCGTCACGAAACTCTACCAGCGAATGCGGTGATGCAGCTTCTCTCATCGCCGCGTTTGGTTCGATAGCGATCGCATTCACTCCACGTTGGGCTAACAAACGCGAGGAAATTCCCGTACCTGCACCCATATCTGCGGCTACCAGTTGCGACGGATTCCCCAATCCTTCTAAAATAATATCAATAGCGGCGTCTGGGTAGTTCGGTCGGTACTTGGCGTAATCTTCTGCTCGATTGGAAAATCGATTCAGTGGATTCATTGCGTGTAGCGGTGTGTCTTTTGAGTTAGTTTCTTTCATCAGTTTCACCCACTAATAAATTTAGACTATTTCCGGTATAAGCTAGGAAAAAACCATGAAAGCTTCTTTTTCTAAAATCTTCCTAGTTTATTTTTTCCTCTAAAAGGTCTGATTACTAATAAGAGAGCGAGCCTTTTTTTTGGGTGTTACGATTAGCAAAAGTTATTTGACAAAATTTCGACTCTTTATTAAAATATTTTAAGCTGGGGCATTGCTGTACATAAAAATAACTTTTTATAAACTTAATTAAACTTCTATATAAGAAATCTGGCGTTGCTGAATTAGGGTATGATAAAGCGAGCGAGCGTGCGAGCGCCAAAAAAAACACTCATTAAGATGCAATATTATGCAATGCCCTGAATGTCAGTCAACTCATATTAATAAAAATGGTCAGAAAAAAGGCAAACAGAATTATATCTGTGTCAGATGTAAGAGACAATTTATAGATGATTATCAAGCTCAAAAAGGCTACTCAGAAGAAGTTAAACGTGAATGTCTAAAAATGTATGTTAATGGTA